>CAIMNF010000045.1 GCA_903842755.1 Oligoflexia bacterium | reverse complement strand
GATTTACTTTTTACAACCATGCATCAATTCAGATTATTCAAAGGAAAGAGCGGGTGCTTTTTCGTCGAGAACACCGTCACCAAAAAACAGTCGAGCCTTCGCACTCGCGATAAGGACGAAGCCCAGCGTCTTCTCGCCGACAAAAATGAGGCTTCCAAGGAGCCCTTGGTTTGCTTGCAGATGGCACGCACGTACCTGACGGCGGCTGATCCAATGATGAGCCAGCGGACTTGGACGATGGTTATGAATCAAATGATTCACTCGAAACAGGGATCGACACATAAACGATGGGTGACGGCATGCAAGGATCCCGCCTTCGATGTCATCCGCAATTTGAAACTAACCGAAACGCGGGCGGATCAATTTTGGGATGTGCTCAACTCTGGAACAGTTTCGAGCAATACGTTTCTGCGTCGCCTTCACAACTTCACATTAGACATGAATTGGGTTCTTGCCCCAATCATTCCCCGGCGCCAATGGCCCCAGATTCATTTTAAGGAAAAGCGGGCGATCACGGCGGACGAACACCGCCGCATAGTTGAGCGGGAGCGCAACCCCGAACGAAGAGCTTACTACGAACTGGCGTGGCACTTGGGAGCTTCCCAAAGCGACATGGCTAACCTCCATGCCGAGGACATCGATTGGCAGAGTATGACGATTACTTTCCAACGAATGAAATTACGTCATCGGGCAGTGGCCCCGCCGCAAATTCGGTTTGGCCGTGATGCGGAAGCCATCTTCGCTAAACTACCGCGCTTGGGTCCGCTGTTCCCATACCTGCGAACCGTGCGCGAAGGTGACAGGGCGACGGAATTCAAACAAAGGTGCCGTTTATGAGGACACAGGGCGCAGACCGTACCGGAATAATCTCTGACGCTTCGGGGGAGGTTTGTGTGAATTGATACCGGATGGCATGGAATGTGATCCAAGGGGATAGAGGAGAAAGGATCAGTTCCCAGAAATGGGACGCAAATAGATAAAAAGCATGAATGGTGCTGGTAGTCGCGGTGGTATGTTAACAATTTTCATGGTTTCCTCGCTAACGCGAGTGATGCATTTCACCAGACTAACGAAATAGGAAGGTGCAGTGAGTTTTTTACTCCTCTTCATAGGGAAAACTCATTCTGAGTAAACCAACTCAAACGATCTGTAGCGACTGGTTCAAAAAAATTGTTGCAAAGTTCAAAAAACAGGCAGACAAATCAAGTATGGATCTCTTCGATCATACTTCAGAACACGGGGCTGGTTTTCCTGGATCTGCGGGAGACCTGCACAGCGATGTGTTTGGCCACGTAACCGCTGGCCACAGTCCTTTTTCAGTAGCTGAAATTCACCCCGGATCACCCGGAGTTTTGCACAGCGATGTGTTTGGCCATGTAAAAGCTGGCGATAATCCCTTTTCAGTAGCTGAAATTCACCCCGGATCGCCCGGAGTTTTACACACCGATGTGTTTGGCCATGTAACCGCTGGGGATAGTCCTTTTCCTGTAGGTGAATTATAGATTCGTCTGACAGAATAAATAAGATATTCAGGCCTCAGTTTTCATAAAAAGTGGTAAGCTAGTGTACACTTCTTGGTTTTGTTGGAGAAACAACTAGATTGAGATTAGCTACTTAATATTTAGTTTAGCTTCAATTGCTTTAACTTGCGATTCTTGAGTCGTTAAATGCTTGATGTAGTTGGTACAACTATCTCCTTGTTTCTCAACGTGGGATAATACTACTAATATTTGTCCATTTTTAAGTTCTATCAATTTTTTGGAAACACTGTAACTAATTTCTTTTATGAAGTTATTAATGCTAACAAATAAATGCTGTAGAGTTTTAACATATTCACTTAAAGATTGGTGATACTCTGATAAAATCGCCCCTTGCTGTTTCTTTTTTTCCTCTCCTCTCTTATGGTTCATGATAAGTGCAGGAATGCCTATAAATGGATGAACAACGGCTAACGCTCCACCAATAAAATTTCCCCCGACATGCCCCCAATCTACTTCGTCATTCATAGCTTCTTTGTATGCTTCAAATTTATTATGTAACATACCTCTTTTTTCCTTTAAAAGCTGAATTTCCTGAGCTACAGGCGTAAGTTTTTCAGCAAAAACAAAGGATAGCAACTGTTCCTCTTTGCTAATACCTAAAAGGTATTTATCCTTTATTTCCTTGGGTTTTTTATTATTAAAAATCACTTCAATGTCATCATT
>CAIMNF010000044.1 GCA_903842755.1 Oligoflexia bacterium | reverse complement strand
CAATCCAAATCACATGTCATGACGTTAATGGGCATGCAATCCAACATGGATTGCACTTTGGCCACATCGTTTTCGAGTTTAATTTTTTCCGTGACGATTTCCCAAGTGACCATGGGGCCAATATAATTACCTTGTAAATCGTGTACGGCCGTTACTAAAAGATCTAACTTTTCGCTACCTAATGAAATGATCGTGCGATGAGGTAAGTTACGATCGTTATTGAGAAGCTTACGCTGATGGGCAGGATTTTTATGAAAAATATCATAACTTGCCCCTACAATTTCATCGGCCGCAATGGGGAGTAGGTTTTCAATTTTTTGAAGAGTCTCTTTGCTCTTCTCGTTCACGTAAACAATGATGCCTTCTCGGTTCGCAAACATCACATTAACCGGCGCGTTTTCTAGCATGGCCTTAAAAGCAGAGGCGTCTAGTTCAGAAGCGGGCTGTCCCCCTCGTGGGCCTGATCCTTTTTTGAGTTTATCACTTGAAATTTCCATATTCTGTTCCTTCCTTCTTCTTAATTTGAACTACTTCTACTGACGTTAGGGGCAGACTTTATAAAAAACTCGCAGACTTTATCTACATCAATCACACTTAATAAGGTTCCCGGTGTTTTATAGACCCCCTCTACAAACCTCCGAATCCCTTCCGGAATGGTCTCGGGCGCAGGTTCGAAATCCTTTGCCTCTAATTCCATTACATCGCCGATCCGATCCACTAAAAACGAGACTAAAACTTCGTTCAACTTACAGACCACATTCATTTGTTCGTCCGTTACCGCATCCTTGATTTCAAATAATTCCCGAAGTCCAATTGCGGTCGAAATCTGGCCGCGCAAATTAATCAGTCCATGAACGTAATGGGGAGCCAGCGGAATTTTTGCCATCGGAAGTGCTTTAGTGATTTCCTGCACACGCATAACGTCAATCCCGTACATGCGGTTTGAAATAAAAAACGTGGAAAATTGGCGCGTCCTTTCGTTCATTTTTCTTCCTTTGGAATCACTGTTTCGATACTCGCTAAAAGTTTTTCCGGATTTAACTTTTCTAAATAGACGTCAAATCCTGCGGCCTTACCGTCCGCCACATCCTTATCTCTAAACCGGGTCGTAAGTGCAATCATCGGTACCGACTTAAAGTGAGGCAATTTTCGGACTGCAGCTGCAAGCTCCAGACCGTTCATTTTGGGCATTTCAATATCAGACAATACCAGATTGTACTGTCCGGCCGGGGAATTTTGCAACTCTTCAATTGCTTTTTGGCCGTCTTCCACGGTGGTCACATCCATTCCAGCATCATTAAGAACCTTGGAAACATGGCGCCTAAAAAAAGCAACATCTTCGGCATAAAGGACTCTGATTTTTTTCAGCTTCAAATCGCGGTTTCGCTCTTGAATTTCGCGCAAGCCGCCGGACTTTCCTGCCCCCAAAGCTGCATTTTTCAACCCTGGTGTTGCTCGCTCAATCACTCCCAGGGCATCCACTACGACAACCACTCGCTCTTGATGCAGCAAGTCACCCAAGACACCGTCACGATCTCGAATACTGTCATCAATCGCTTGGTCTACGGTTACTACATCCAAAATTTCATCTACGACAATCCCAAAACTTCGTCCCGAGCGTTGAACCACCACGACCGAAATTCGTTTCGACTCATCCACCGGTGCGGGTCCACCTTTTTGACTGGGGTACCGCAAGACCGAACGTAATGAAATTAGCGGCAAAAGTGAGCCACGATAACGAACTACTTTTTGCTCCCCAGAAAACTCAATCACGGAGGGCTCAAACTCTTCTAGGCGCTGCACCAAGCACAAGGGAATCGCGTGAACGGAGTCGGTTCCGACAGAGAAAAATAAAAACTCCTGCACATCCAAAAGAGAGGCATTTTTTGACTCTTTTGCGAACATTTCCCTCTCGTCGCCTTGCTTTTTCTTTCCTAAAATTTTTCCAAAATCCGCAAGTCCCGCCACATCTAAGATCAAAGCGATACTGCCGTCCCCCAAAATCGTCGACCCAGAAAAAACAGAAATATGCTTTAAAAAAGAACTCATTGGTTTTACGACAATATCGGCCGTATCCAAAATTTCGTGAACCAAAAGACCAAAATAATCGCCGTCCACATTCAGCACCACAATGTAAATCTCCTGGTCATAATTTGCGATTTTTTCGCCGGTGAGTTCACCCAAATCATAAAGCGGCAATAGCGCACCCCGCAGCCGATACATTGGGCGCCCTTGTAACCATTCAATCGTACCGGAATTCGAGTCATTACTCACACGAACGAGTTCAACTAACTTAATTTGTGGAATGACGTATTTTTCTTTTCCGGATTTAACCAGCAACCCTGGAACAATGGCCAAGGTTAATGGAATTCGCAATTGAAGCGTGGTGCCTTTCTCATAAACACTACTAACCAGAACACTGCCCCCAATTTTTTCAATATTGGTGCGCACGACATCCATGCCAACGCCCCTGCCCGAAACCGAAGTGACCTGGGACGCAGTGGAAAAGCCCGGAAGAAAAATCAGGTCACAAATTTCTTGATCGGACATCCTCTTTGACTTTTCTTCTGTAATTAAGCCTTTTTCGAGTGCTTTTGCCACAATCCTTTGCCGATTTAAGCCGTGGCCATCGTCGGAAATTTCGATCACGACTTGGCCACCTTCGTGAAAGCTTCGGATCAACAAATGACCGGTTTCTGGTTTGCCTGCTTTTTTGCGGTCTTCGGGACGTTCAATCCCATGATCACAAGAGTTTCGGACAATATGAGTCAGCGGATCTTTCACTGCTTCCAAAAGCCCCTTATCAAGCTCCGTATCGCTGTCCTCTAAAGTCAGATCAATTTTTTTATTTAAATCCCGCGCAATATCTCGAACCATGCGGTTAAATTTGCCGACAACGGCATCGATGGGCTGCATGCGAGTTTTCATCACTTCGCCTTGCAGGTCGGAGGTCACTCCGTCTAACGTTTTACTGGTTGCTAGAAAATCGGGGTCTTCAATCTTGGTGCGGTATTGAATTAATTGATTTCGCACTAAAACCAATTCGCCAACTAAGTTTAAAATCCGATCCAAAAGCGAAACCTGAACCCGTACTGTGCTGTCGGAAACGGAGTGAGGGGCAGTCGTTTGCGGAGCGGAAACTTGCGAATCCGTGGATGGATGATCCGCAACTTCAACCATTGCAACTCGCATCGGTAATTCACGAGGAGCCTCATCATGGGTAATTTTAGGCTTCGAAGTTGATGCCGGAGGAGATTCCACTTTTTTAGAAGCTTCGGTTTCGGAAATATAAACGCTATCTTTAGTGAGTTTAAATTCGGCCCCAAAAAAGTCAGTTGAGGCATCAATCAATACAGAAGTAATTGCAACAAGCTCAGCGCTCTGGATTTCTTCCTTGCCTTGCTCTTCTATGCTTCGGATTAACCGTTCTAATACATCTAAATTTTTTAAACAGGAATCCAGCAATCGATTCGGAATCGCTTGCGCATTTTTTCGAAGCGGATCAAGGCACGCCTCCATTGCATGAGCCACCAAGCTAATCGACTGGTAGCCAAACAACTGCGCTGTTCCCTTTAACGTGTGCATGTCCCGGTACAGGGCACTGACTTGCTCCGGCGTACCTTTTCCTGAATTGCGTTCCACTTCTTGCAAACAATGACTGACACGCTCAAGGATTTCTTTTCCTTCAGCAATAAATTCAATTACAGCAGCATCCTTGCTCGCATTTTCGTTCGTCATTTTATCTTTTCCAAGTTTAGAGTTAAAATCTGACTTGATCTACAGAATTCTTAGATTATTGTTAAAACAGAAAGAAACAATGTTAGTAAAAAACATTAACTAAACATTGGATAACCGAATGAGAAAAATTGTCCCATGAATCCACCGCCTAACGAAAATGACCTCGAAGAATTTAAAACGGAAGCCTTAGATCTCCTTGAACAAGCGGAAAACAGCTTGCTTGCTTTAGACCGAAACCATCCAAAATCCGATTTTAAGCGTCACTATGATGCCACCTTTCGCGTGTTTCATAGCTTAAAAGGCGGAGCAGGCATGTTGGGATTATCGCAACTCCAAAAACACATGCACGCGCTCGAAAACTTATTGTCTCCGCTAAAGTTAAATCGATCATTCACCAAGGATGAATGCCATTTTTTTCTGCGCGGGATCGATGCAGCGAGAACCATCCTAGACGGACAATCCGTTAATTTCGATTACACCCTATTACCGATCAAAAAAGAGGAACACCAAAATGCCGTAAGCGAGTCAATCTCCAAACCACTCGCACCCCCCAAGGATCAAGTGCAAAGCAAAGGGAAGGGGCGAGCGATTTTAATTGATGACGAGCCCGACATTTTAGAGAGCCTGTCCAGCATTTTAGAAAGTGCCGAGGTTGAAGTGGAATCGTATACGGACGCAAGAAAAGCGGTAGAAGCCATTCAGGCTAATCCGCCTGACCTCATCTTGACTGATCTCAAGATGCCGATCATGGGTGGGCTCGAACTTTTAGCAGCGGTTAGAAAGTTTAATGCGGACGTTCCCGTGATTATTATTAGTGGTTACATTACGACGGAAGCGCTCATGACGGCAATGAACGCAGGGATTTACTCGGCGATTGAGAAGCCATTTAAAAGTAACCAGGTCACTCATGCTTCTCTTTCTGCAATCCATCAGCACGTCTTAAGAAAATTATTTAAGCGAGGTCTTCATT
>CAIMNF010000043.1 GCA_903842755.1 Oligoflexia bacterium | reverse complement strand
CATCCATTCGGTCAGGGACAATCATCTTAAGTTTAATTGTTTTTCCAGCCAGAAGGTCGTCAAACTGAGGTCGAATGTAGTCCATTAAACTGGAAGACATGACCAAACTTTCATCGGCGTCTTGTTCGCTCGTTTTAGTCTTTCCTGCTTGAGTCAGCTTGTATTTAATTTTGCCCGCCTGAATTTGCACCTCTCCTGTCCAACCTACCTGGTGCTGTTCAATGATTCCGCGCTCAAGGTGTCCATTTTTTGCCCAAGATTGTTCCAATACAGCCACGCCAGACGCGTCTTTGATTTCAAGCTGATGATGAACTCCATCGCTTAACTTTTCACTCCAGGAGTGAATCTGGCCAATGGGTGGAATTGGGCACGACTCACCCAATACCAATTTGGAGCAGCTCTGAGAAACTTGATTTTTGGGATAGATCGCCCCACTAAAATCGACTAAACGGGCAGTTGACGGGCTTGCCGCGGGGAGCGCGCCGCTATCGACACTACGACCGTTTGACTCTGCCTGAGTCGTTGCAATCGGAACAGCCGACACCGTAACCAGAAACGCACAACCAATGATCTTACCCAAGAAACCAAAAAAAGCGTCCATTTTACCGTTTTTTTTCCCGAAGGGTTTAGCCATGGGACCTATCCTAAACCATCGCTCTCCAATGGTAAAAGAATTTTAACTGGCATTTTACCTTGTGGCCGATTTGAATCGTGTTTATTCTGAATGAAGGAGGCTTTATGATCCAATTTGCGCCCTTATTTGCCTTAGTATTTGGCTTTGCAATTCATTTAAGCTATGCCAATGAACCCCCTAAAACCGCTTCAAAAGATTCCCCACCAAGTGATCAGAACGAAATTCTTTGCGAACGTATTCCCACGGCCTACTTAGTCGACCAAACCTTGCCAAACAATCCCGAGCAATCGCCTTGCGCAGCCAGCGCTAAAATCCAGGGAATTGGATACGACTGCGGAGACGCCATGTACACGTTTATGCATACGCAGGAGTATCTCAAGGAAGAAAATCGCCGAGCGCGTGAAAAATGCAGCCAGTTTTGCAAATCTTTAAATTCAAAGTGCACGAGCCACTTTACAGAACAAGCATCATGCGGATTCACGATTCCGACGAATCGAGCCCTTGATGTTGGAAAAAAGGTCGTCCACTGTCCAAAGCATTGTAAAGGTCAAGCGTTCAATTATTGTTCGCTTTACCACGGTAATTTTTTTGACGTAAATACCGAGCTTTTCGAGAAAATGCAGCCCAACTGCCTTTGCCAAAAGAAGTTTTAAAAATTGATCTTCTTGTCCGTCATGTCGGGGGTCAGAAAAACTTTCTTAAACACTTCCAACGGAGAAGCGACGGACTCCCCTTTCCACTGAATGCTTTGATCAAAACTCATGACTAACCCATTTAAATGGGGTTCTTCCGTTGCGTGATGCAAGCGGCTGGATAAGCGACTCAACATCGAGGCGTAACCTTCGCCAAAGGTTTTCGGTACGCTTACAAATTGAATTTCTAAGTCTGCTGCATCCGAATTTTTAAAGAAAAACGAAATTTCCTCGGGTGCTCCCCCGGCCCGCGACACCTGCTCTTGGATTCGTTTTTTTATTCCCTCACGAAACGCTTCCGACCCCACTGGAATTCGATAGCGCACTTTTTTTCCTGCCAAAAGTTGGGCATTGGTTACCGGCTGGGCCGAATTCAGGGCCAACCCCAAAGCCGCGCGTGTGGACTCGTCGGCACAAACGGAATGGGGCTCCTTCCACGACCGGCAAATCCAAAATGAAAACAACTGAAGAGGCTGGGCTTGAACTGTATGCTCGGGCGAAAGTGGTCCCTCGGTCGCAATAGCCTGCAGAAAATCAGCGGCGGGATTAATCACCGGGGCACTTTGATATTTTAAAATTCGGTAAATTCCACCTGACATTCCGATTGAAAAATCATTTCTTGAAATTAAAATGACCTCTTTGGGATTCCATTTTCTGATCCGGTACGGACCTGAGGAAATCCAACCCTGAGTAATCGCCACTCCCGCTTGTAAGGCCGCCAAATTGGTCGGATGAATTGCACCCGTCAACACATTTCCAAAAATCAATCCTAAGAATAATGAGGGGTTCTGAATCACGCCTTGAGCAGGAAATTTGACCTGAAGCTCGGTCGGTACGGATGAAGTTTTGTATTCAGAATCGAGCCATGCTATCCAATCCGGGCCTAAGTTTTTTCGGAATGGCCCCATTTCATGTTTAATCCATTCGGCTGTTTTCACAAAATGTTCTGCACGAATGCGCGTGCCGTCTTGAAACGTTAAATCGGGGTTTAAATGAAACTGCACGGTTTGATTCACAGAATCCCACTCCCAACTTTTGGCGATTTCGCCCTCCAGCGGAAGGGAACCGACCCCTGTTCCTGGACGCACTAAGGTTCCAATAATTCCTTGTGCGGGGCCAAAATCCGACGCCACCCCTGCATCAAGGGGTGAGGCGGTGAGGGGCAATTCATACAACCACACCATTTTGTTTTCCTCGATCAACCAATTGCTTTTAAATAAAACAAAGGCAAAAATATTTAATCCAAAGGCAACACAAAAAACAGTGATCGCAAGTTTAGTCTTACTCATAAGTATGGTAGGCTAACACAGCATGAACCTTTCGGAATACTTAAAGAATGCCAAATATTTTTCCTTGGGCCATTTGCCCACCGAAGGGTTTCATCCGCAGACGCGTAATCTGTCGGACTTAGTTCACCATGACCTTGATACCGCCATTCAGTTAATTCAAAAAATTGATACCGAAGCTTTACAAAAGCTTAAGCCCGTCATCCCGCTGATCGAAAAGATGCGCCGGGACATTCAGTTAACCCTCAGCCGAGGCAATCGCGTGTTTCTTTCCGGTTGCGGAGCGACCGGGCGTTTGGCGCTCGCGCTCGAATCCACATGGAGAACAGTGCACCGGGGAAGTAAAGACGAAAACGCGATTCAAGCCTTAATGGCTGGGGGCGATTTTGCTCTCGTCAAATCCGTTGAAAACTTTGAGGACTACCCGGAGTTCGGCATTCGTCACCTGACGGATTTGGGGTTTACCCAAGGCGATTTGCTCATTGCCATTACCGAGGGCGGCGAAACACCTTACGTGATCGGAACAGTCCTTGGAGCACTTGCCCTTTCGGGCACTCAAGATCCTTGGTTTGTTTTTTGCAACCCAACTCAAGTTCTCTGCGATACGGTCGAGCGAAGTCGCGAAATCATTCAAACGCCCCGTGTGAAATCCTTGTGCATCCCCGTGGGCGAAATGGCGTTATCGGGAAGCACACGACTCCAAGCGGCTACGGTGCAAATGTTTGCGGTCGGATTAGCCCTTTTTAAAAATCCAAACGACGATGAACAAACCCTCGAAGCCTTCCTCTCCGAATACCGACAACTGGATCTCGCTGGCTTTTTAAAACCCGCAATTCGTTGGGAAAGCAATTGCTATCAAAAGCAAGAAAGTGTGATCTACCAAACCGAACACTACCCGATCGCGGTGCTGACGGACACCACCGAGCGCTCTCCCACGTTTAGTCTTGTGCCTTTTGAAAAACGAAGCGAAACTCAACCCCCGTTTTCTCTTTCGTATTTAAGCATCCCTTCTGCGAAAACCGCCCTGGATTCGTGGATTTCCATTTTGGGCCGCAGTCCGATTGGCTTAGAATGGCCCGAACTAAACGGCCGGTTAAGCTTAAGCTCCTTATTGGAATTTAATTTTGGACAGTCGGCGGTCCAAGAACGCCAAGCTCGATTAGCGCCACGGATACAACGAGAGATTTCCATTAATCCAGACGAGTATCGGGAAAACGTGGTGATTGAATCGAGCGACTTTAAAACCCAGCTCGGAACATCTCTGTTGAACGACCCCCTGTATGAGCAGATCTTAATCAAGCTCATTTTAAATAATTTGTCTTTAATGGTGATGGGTCTTCTTGATCGCTATGAAGGCAATGTCATGACCTGGGTTCGGGCAAGCAATGGCAAACTGATTGATCGAACTATCCGGTACCTTGAGTTTCTCATCCAAAAGCGTGGCCTTGCCCCCGTAAGTCGCGATCAACTTGCCGAAATGATTTTTGAAAATCAAAATCGATTGGAAGCGGATCAGCCGATGATTTTTAAGATTCTGACTTTACTTCAAAATAAAACATCGTGAGCTAAGCGTTTTTAAATCCTAAACTCAATTCCCCCGTGGGCCACAATCCCGGAATAATCGGCTGCAAACGAGGAAACTCCGCCGAGTAGTGTAGAAGCGTTAAATACGGAAGTGTGTTCGTACCGATACGCCCCTTCTAGAAATAATCCTGTATGCCGCCCAAATCCAATATAAATTTGTATACTGGCCGTTGCGCAAGGATCAATCGAGGGGTAGCCAATCGAGTTCACGTTCCCGCTTGAATCAGTTTGTGTAATGGTAAAGCTTGAATAGCTAGCACCCCCGTACAAACCTAAGCCCATTCTAAAGTAACGGTAAGCCAGCGGCGCGAACTCTAGGCCAACTTCTACGGGGTAGAGTTTATGGGATAGGTTTTGCGTCAAGCCGCTACCCAAGTTTAAATTACCGGAATTAGCGGTCATGTACTCAAGCCTGAGCGCCCAAAAGAGCGCGTGAGTCCATTTAAACTGAAACTCTACTTGTCCATTCCAGCCATAATTTAAATTGGAAGCGTAAAACCCTTGAGGCATTCCCAGGTAGGAAAGCGAATCTTGTCCGATTCCAAAAATAATGCGCACGTGTTCATCAAATTCGCCTTGAGTCTTGGGTTTTTCTTTAAAGGAGGATGAACTGTCTGTCGAACTCCCCTCTGGGGCAGCCGTGGACGAATCCGACGAGGAGGGAGGTGCTTGAGTCACATACAAGTCATTTCCCGATATCCATCCAACCGTGCCGTCATAGAGTCGTACTTTAAAATAATTTTCTGTCGGAAAATTACTTGCAGTTACCTGATCGTCTTTTCGCACTTGCGCCACTATTTTCGCGTTGGGCTGCGGAAACTGAAGAACATTTGCAGTGGGACTAATCACTGTACCGTACTGAGCAGCCCTTGCGCTCGTCATTCCCCCAACAAGGAAACCTAAAATCAACAGACGGTTTAAAAAAATAAGTTTCATTTTGTTTCTGCCTGTACCTCTCCGTCGCTAAACCTTAAAACAAGGGTTTTTTGTTTTTTAGCTTCGGCTGCGCTCCGAATCACTCGCAGCGGACTTCCGTCTTTCGATTGAACCAAAGCGTATCCTCTAGAAAGTACGTTCAACGGCGAAAGGGCATTTAACTTGCTTGCCAGGCGCTCCAGTTGGGATTGTTTCCGCTCAATTAAAAGCCGTAGGCAGCGTTCTAAAGTCATCGCTAATTCGTCGGCCCGCTGAATTTTTTCCCGCAACAGATCTTTAGGGCTTTTTAATTTTGCCGCAATGGACTCTAGTGTACGGCGCTTCAAAATTAGTTCGCGTTTTAAAGACTGTAACAACCGTTGATTCAATTGCAGCGATCGCTCCCGAAGCTCGACCCAATGCTGGGTTAATATTTCAGCGCCGGCTGAGGGGGTCGGTGCACGAAGGTCTGCCACAAAATCAGCGATGGTAAAATCAACCTCGTGCCCTACTGCGGACACTACGGGAATTTTACTTTCAGCAATGGTACGGGCTAAGTCTGCGTGGTTAAATGCCCATAAATCTTCCATGCTTCCGCCTCCACGAGTCAGTAAAATCACGTCTCCCAGTTGATGGTGATTGGCAACCTTTAGGGCTTGAATTAATTTTTGAGGGGCTTCTTCGCCCTGAACCAAGGCTGGAATAATGGTCACTTGGACAAAGGGAGCTCGACGCTTTAACACGGTTAGAACATCGCGCAATGCTGCCGCTTGGGGGGACGTAATCACTGCAATTTTTGCAGGATAAGAGGGCAGTGGACGTTTTCGCTTGAGATCAAATAAGCCCTCTTTTTGAAGTTTTTCTTTCAGCTGCTCGAACGCCAACTGAAGTGCGCCTGCCCCAAGCGGCTCAATCGTGTCGACCAATAACTGATAATTCCCCCGAGGGGCATAAACGGAAATATTTCCACGACAGAGCACCTCTAAGCCATCTCTTAGCTCAAACGCAGATTTTTTTTTGCGTGCCCACCCAAATGCGGCGGACGCAAGAGTAGCGCCTTCATCCTTAAGTGAAAAATACACATGGCCAGAACTGGCCATCTTTAAGTTGCTTATCTCGCCCTTCACCCAGATTTCAATAAAATCACTCTCTAAGGTGCCCTTTATTTTTGCCGTAATTTCACTCACGGTCATAGCCGCTGCATGAGCCTGTACACTTTTGTTCTGTTTTGGATCTTCGTCCTGCTTAAATAAGGGTAAATCTGAATGGTTCATTACTGTTTAATTTTCTTGAAGACTTCAAACGATTTCAAATATTTCATGGCTTGAAGAACTTGATAGTCTTCTTTTGGGTTTAAATGAATGGGGGGAACGTCCTCGTCTTCCTCTTCTTCTTCTTCTTCAAGGTTAGGCTTACTTTGGGCATTCCCATCGGGTTTTTTCGATTCCTTTAATTCTTGAATCGTGAACTCATCATGCGCGGTTGTTGCAACTGGTGTGTTACTTTGAGGATTTGCCAAATGCCCGCGCAAGTCTTTTTCACGGGTGGATTCACGCTTAACCCGAGCTTGAGCTAATAGCTTCGGATCATATTCATCCAATTGAATGTCCGGAATCACCCCTTTCTCCTGAATACTGCTTCCGCTCGGAGTATAATAGTTCGCGATCGTTAACTTTAGCCCCATGTCTTGGCCCAAATCAATGATGGTTTGCACAGAGCCTTTACCAAAAGTGGTGTCGCCCAAGACCATTGCTCGGTGATGATCTTGCAACGCAGCGGCCACAATTTCCGCAGCAGAAGCTGTACTACTATTGACCAACACAACGAGGGCGAGCTCCTTTCGAGCTTGGCCTTTTTTTGCATACCGAACATCCTTTTGGGTTGGATCTCTGCCGATAGTCGAAACCACCACTCCTTCATCAATAAACAACGAAGACACGTCGACGGCTTGATCAAGCAATCCACCTGGATTTGTTCGTAAGTCAAAAATTAATCCTTTAAGCGGGCTTTTGGATTCTAATTTATCAAGAGCCTTCTTCACATCTTTTGCCGCATTTTCATTAAATGAATACAGCCGAATGTATCCGAACCCATCTTCAATTAAGTCCGATTTCACCGACTTCACTTTAATCGTTTCGCGTTTCAAGGTAAAATCTTTAAACTTACTCCACCCTTTTCGATAGATCGTCAACCTTACCGTAGACCCATCCTTCCCATGCATTTTTACAACGGCTTCGGTCATCGTAAATCCTTTAGTGCTTTCCCCATTAATTTTTACGATCTTGTCGCCGGGCTGAATTCCTGCTTTCCAGGCCGGAGTATCTTCCATTGGAGAGACCACCGTTAAAATCTCGTCTTTGATGCCCACTTCAACGCCGATCCCTCCAAAGTGACCGGTCGTTTCAATTTTCATGTCGCGGTACACTTCTGCACTTAAAAAATTGGAGTGTGGATCAAGCGTTTCCAACATTCCTTTAATGGCACCATGAATGAGGGAATCATTATGCACTTCCTCCACGTAATTCTTTTCCACAAATTGGAGTACTTTTTGAAATAGCTCCAAATTCTTATAGCGATCATTCTGATTCAGTACGGTCGGAGCTGGGGTAGGCGCGGCAGCTGCACCATGCGCCTGAGTTGCCATGAATAAACTGAATAATACCAAACTTTTTATTTTAACCATCATTGTAACCATTTTAGCGGATCAATGGCTAGGTTACGAGACCGAATTTCAAAATAAATCGATGCTCCTTCGGCTAAAACTCCGCTCGTCAAGGAATCGCCAACTTTGACGGCATCGCCCCCTTTAAGAGTTACCCCCTGCAGGCCACCATAAATGGTGTAGAGATCGTGCGGATGCTCTAAAATCAATACGGTACCTTTTTCAGGAATTTCACCCACGAACTGAACCACACCGTCCAACACGGCTTGCACATGTCCCGAATCAGAGTAACGCTGGATTAAAATACCCTTTCGAAAGATAGTTAAACCGGTTTTTGAATCTCGCTGTGGACCAAATTGGCCAATCACTTTGCCTTTTACTGGCCAAGGTAAACTTCGAACATGAATGGTCAGAAGCGGCACTTTCTTTTTCTCTTCAAACTTTTCGTGTGACTGTCGGGTCTGGAATTGTTCGATCATGCGCTCGATCTCAATCTCTGAACTCCGCAACTTGCGGTATTCCTCGAGTTGACTCAGGCGCTCCTCTTGCTTTTCGGTGGTCAACGCTTCTCGCATTTTTTGATGAAACATTAAGAGCGTATCTTGCTCGATCAAGTCCTCAAGCAATGCCTGCATCTGCCCTTCTTCCCGTTCAATTCGTGACTCAATTTCATCTGCATCCTGAAGATCCGCGTTCAAACTCTCGAGCTCTTTTAATTCGGATAACACTACGCTTGCGTTAATCCGTCGCTTAAGTTCAGCCTCCGCTTCGCCCTCCTCTCCCTGCAAGAACTCGTCTCCGCGATACAGAATCGGGTGTAATAATTTTCCCAGTTTCTCGCGCAACCCGGATTGTTCGTCGCGAATTCTTTTCAGCACGTCTTCTTTGCGATGGTTGAGCTCAGCTAAGAATTTCTTTAATTCTTCCAGGCGTTTTTGAGTTAATTTTTTTTCTTGAACTTGAAGGCGCTGAAGATTCTTTAAGCGATTCAGCTGCTCCAGGGTTGTTTTTTTTGTTTGTTCGGTTTCCACTAACGCTTTTTCAATCGTCAGTCTGCGCGAGCGCACCCCTTCAAGCTTCT
>CAIMNF010000042.1 GCA_903842755.1 Oligoflexia bacterium | reverse complement strand
TTTAAATCCGGCTCTACAATGGTCGACATGATGTTCATCACCCGAGCTACGCTTCGACCAAAACTAATGCCCCCGGTAAACCAATCTTGGTGCGAGGCAAGGAGTGACATTATTTTGCCAATGGTGATGTCTCCCGCGCTTAAGGTGGATTCAATGATTTTTAACCGAGAGTAGCTTTCCATAAAAAAGTTGTACCGCTCGTGGTGTTCGCGCTGCTGATTGTCTGGGCTTAAAAAATGATTGGATTGACCCATGATTTGATTAGTTCTGCGCCTTATTGCTTGTGCACCGTCTTTCGTAATTTCGATAGAGGTACTTTCATTCGTTTTTGAGTCGGAAACCAAAATGGTCCACGCACTAAATGCGTGGGCCGATTTTGCAATAGCGATTGCATCGTCGATCGTCGCAGCCTCGCGCAAGATCCGTTGCTGCAAATACGGGGTCATTGCTGCGGTCCCTTTTTTGTAGCGAATCCCAAAATCGGTTGGGTCCATTTGATGAGTCGAAACCGATATCCCTTTTTCATTGTAGCCACTGATGCCCCCTGGAAAGATCAGTCCGGCTGTTCCAAAAGCGACGTATTTGAAATGGTTCTTTTCATGGACCAGAAAGGTGACCGGATTTTTATTCCACGACCCCATCATGGCGGTTTGTTCTAAATTGCGAGCATGATAGAGATGGCCATCCCGGCTAAAATTTCCAGGAACTACGGCACCCGAACAGGCAAATTTATTTTGAGATTTTAAATGTAGAAGCGCGTCCTTAAACTCCGTAATTTCGTGTTTGAGAATCGGAAGTCCGCAATCCAAGGCCGCATGTCTTAAGGCTTGGCCTAGGTGAACTTCGCCCTGGTATTGAAGCGCTCCAAAAATATTTCCTAACTCAATGGTATGGATAGCTAGTGCAATTTGTTGGTCGGAGTAAAGAGGCTTTTTACCTTTCGCGATTAGACCATCCCGATAACCGCGAGCAAGCTCACTCACTGCATTGTTGAATTCTGGATCAAGGGTTTTTAGCATTCGTTTTTCGTAACAGGCTAAAAGACCCGCGATTGCGGCCTTGCCGTACCGACTTTTGATGCCGTTGGCCAGTTCATCCACGTTTTGAAGGGCTTCCGTCAAAGCTCCTTGTTCAATTTCTTCCGCAAGGAGGAAGCCATGCTGATAGGCGATTTCGGGAAAAGTCCCTTCCAGGACAAGGGTGTTCATTCGCGCATGGCCTGCATCGGTCGTGGCCTCGCAGCGCGATGACTGAGCACTTGGTATTTCTTGAGTCGTTTTGCAATGTAATTGCTGCGGATCGAGATATTTTAAATCTTGGGCCTGGCTTGCAACGGTTAAAAAAATGACCGGAAAGGCGAGTCTAATGCTCATGCAGCGAAAATAGTCGATTTGATTTAATAAATCAATATTGTTTAAAATAAAGTGTTTCCATTGCTTTTTCCCTAAAGACTTGGGTAAAATAGGGGGGACTGTGAAGAAATTCTTTCGATCACCCCAGTGGATTGCGTCGTTTATTTTGCTCTTGATTGGTGCGCAACTGGTTGCCTTCGGCTGGCAGTTTTATCTAGGATTTCGCCCTTTTGTGACCGATCCTTCACGTGTTCCTTTCTCTTGGGATATGTTCTCCAATCCCCTCGATCGCTGCACAGTCCGATGGACACCCGGCCTGGTTCATGAGGGAAAACGGTATGATTCCTTACGCGACTTAATGCTTCCGTTTGAGTGGGACCTGGTTTTAGACCATTGGGAACACTATCAAGGGATCGCCCATTATTTGTGCCGCTTGTGGGGCACGCCCTTAACACAAGCGCAGTTAGATTGTTTTTTAAAGGATGGATCTCAAAAGCATGAGTCATTTGGCTGCAATTAAAAGTCGTTTTAAACTGTCGTTTCGTCAGTGGACTGAGCGTGAAGCTTCAATAAAGCCGCTTCATTATTTTAGAATCCTGTTTGGAGTGATTTGGCTTATTTATGATTTATTTGATTTGAGTTACGGGTTGTCCGCAAAATTATCTTGGATTTTTACGATGCCGCTTCACCAACCGATGGTCACTGCATTGTTGGTGGTTCTGGTGATCTGCGAACTTGGTGTCGTGTGCGGCTTGTGGGTCACCCCCTGCCTATGGGCGGCAGTGGTGGCGCGTGCGTTAGAAGCGTATTATTTCCCCGTAAATGATTACCTGTATTTTTGTGTGACGGCAGTGATTTTAACGCAGATTAATTTTAATCGGGATTGGAGCAAGCCGGTAAGAGTTTGGCCACGCGATGTTTTGCTGTTTCAAACCGCATGGATTTATGCGGCGTCTGCGTTCTTAAAAATGAATCCCCACTATTGGTCCGGGGGTGACCTTTTTGTCAGATTAAATTACACGGCGGCAGTGTTGCCGCTTCCTTATTTTGATTTTTATCGGCATTGGATCTCGGAACCATTTTTTAGCGCTAGTTTGGCAAGGTTTTCAATCGTCATGGAGTTCTTAATTCCACTACTCCTAGTGGTTTGGTTTCTCGAAAAAAAGCGAAGCCGAATTTTGGCCCTCTTCATTTTTTTGGCTGTGTTTGGAATTCATGGGTTTGCAATGTACGGACTAAATGTTTATTTTTTTGGACTAAGTCTTATTGCTCAAGTGAGCTGTTTGCTTTTCCACGAAAATTCAAAATTTTAAGGGGCGGCATACCCCAGTGTTTTTTGAAAAACGTAGCCTGTCGCTAATCCTGTGGCGATATCGGAGGTATAAAGGTAATCGGAATTCGTATAGTTCACATTGCTTAAAGTATAAGTAATGCTTTTATAAAAGCGGTTGAGGGCAACTTCGTTCAGTTGTGGGTTCACATGGACCCAGCCAAGGATTGCAAGAGGACGGGCGTAGGGAAGGGCGTCGCACTGTAGGTTGTTCGACAAAAACGAATTCCAGTTCTTATTGCTGACGCCCAAGCAATAAAAGAGAGGAACCATGTTTGAGTCCGAATAAGCGGGATACAAATTCCACACCGTCTTCCCATCGGGTGCACAGGTCCCGGTATACTGGGTCGGGGATAATGTAGGAATGTGTTGCCCCGTATTGTTACAGTAAATTTGATAAAGTGAAGTGGTTTGGGTACCAATGACTTGGTTTGGTGGTGTAACCGTGCCACCAATGGGAAGAAGGTATCCTAAAATTTTCTCAATTACGTAGCCATAAAATGGTGAACCGGACGGCACTCCGCTTGTTCCAACTTGTTGAGTAGAGTCAAAGTGATCGCCTGTTTTTGAGTTGTAATAACGATAGAGCGCAATTTCATTTGCATTTTGGGTGGGATGTACCCAACCCTTTATGCTATCCACAACCGCACCCGTTACATTTTCGCACAGAAAACTCGTGGTCGTAAAAAACCGGTTAGGGCTCGACGTTTTACACCGAAGTAAGGGAACCATTGAGGCATCATATTGGTTTTTATACGAAAGCGCTATTTCGCTCCTAGTTGCAGCACCTCTTAGCGCGTGATAACTGACGCCTCCCGAAGTATGGGTACTTAAATACAATGCTTTAGGAATATAAATTCCAGCAGAAGTGGCACTGCCGGTCCCGGAAGGTCCCGAAACAAGAAGTGAAAACGGGTTCTGTTTCACGCCGTTCAAATCAGTGTAATTGATATTGATCAGGCCTGATTCCGTATAGGAAGAACTGTTCGAATAGGAAACCGTAATTGTACATGTTGTTCCCACTGCAACTTGGGTATTACTGCACAGATCACTTGAGATTGAAAAACCGCTAGAAAGCGTTGCTGAAAGCGAGATGTTCGTGGCGACAGCTGCACCGGTATTCTGGATGATAAAGGTGTATGGTGCTGAGCCCGTCGCATTCGCAAATGTGTAGGTAGCTGTGATTGCGCTGAGGACAGGTTCTGTACTTGAACTCGAAGTCGTGCTTGAGGTACCTGTAGTACCCTTGGCTGGAGCAGTTAAGCTCGATGACGTTGTACTCATCCCACAATTTTGATAAACGGTGACTAACACGAGGAGGACACCCGTTGCTAAAATTGCTTGTTTTCTGCGCTTAATGCGAATGTAAGTCCGTAAAAGTTTTTTTCGATTCATCTTAGCTCCCTCGTTATCCAATAGCATATCGTCAAAAAGGGGCCCTTCCTTAAGAGTACTCGACAAAAAGATTCGATAAAGGTTGAATCGTTCAGCCACAATTGCTAAACTTCACGCATTATGATGGATTCTAGTGCTCCAATTCGGGTTGCCATCCAAGGCGTAAAGGCTTGTTTTCATGACGTTGCCGCCCAAAACTACTTTAAAGATTTCAAAGGCGTGAACGGTCAAAACCTGGTGCCCGTAGAATCGAAGACCTTTCGTGCTCTGTGTGAGAATCTGACTCATCACCGGGCAGACTACGCGATGATGGCCATTGAGAACACCATTGCAGGCAGTATTTTGCCAAATTATGCGTTACTTGAAACCTTTGGGCTAAAGATCATGGGTGAGGTCTACCTTCGGATTGAAATGTGCCTATTAGCTTTACCGGGGCAAGCCATGAACGACATTCGGTTTGTTCAGTCACATCCGATGGCCTTGCTCCAGTGCCAAGAGTTTTTATCAACGTTAAGTGCGACAGCGCCTAGCCCAGTCACTCTAGTAGAGGCGTCCGATACGGCGGAAAGTGCGCTCGAAGTTGCACAACGGAAACTAACCGGGTACGCAGCAATTGCAAGCCGACTTGCTGCTGAAACGTACGGGCTACAGTTGTTGAAAGAAAATATTGAGACGGATCGCGCCAATTATACCCGTTTTCTGGTGCTTGCGCGCCCCGAAGACTATGCACTAAATCCTTTGGCGAATAAGGCTTCTATTCGTTTTGAGACCCGGCATGAGCCAGGAAGTTTGGCGCAAATTTTAACCATTTTTAGTAAGAACGGAGTCAATCTCACCAAGATTCAATCGTTGCCTGTGATTGGAAAACCCTATCAATATGCGTTTCATACGGATATTGAGTGGAGCCTTTCCGAGCACTACGAGTTGGCGATGCAGGAGGTGAGTCGCTATGCGCTGAACATCATCCATTTTGGAAAATACGCTGCTGGGAAAAAAGGGATTTAGGGCTTTCCGTCAGAAATCAGTCTGGAAAAAAATAGACAAACGATCAACCCCCAAAGTGGAGGCCCAAAAAAAAGAATCCAGAGAGATTTTTGAGTCAGCGCAGGGGTCCCCTGGTTCATTAAGGTAATCGCAAAGGCCACGTCGCCAATCATGGGGATGATTAAAATAAGTAGAAAAATTGAAACTTTGAACACGATTTTACCACCATGATGTTTTACTTAAGTTGTTCGGGGATACTCACTTTTACGATTCTATCAAAGCGAAAAGGAATGACAATGTGTCGCCTCCGACAAAAAAGGAGAGGCTCACGGAAGGTGCGAGATTAAAAAAAGATCAATAAAAGGAACACCCCGACCACAAGGAAATTACTTTACTTCCTCTAAGCTTTCGTACAATTCCAGGTCTTTTGCCAGATCCGCACTGAAGTCAACGAGTTTACTATAATCAGGTCTCCCTGATTTTTTGTTCATTAAAACTAAGTGCTCGATCGGGTCGCGCCCATATCGAGGGGTCTCGTTTTTTTTTGCCACATTCGTGACGACTTGGTACGACCGATCATTTAAAGGATATGGATGTTGAATTGGTAGGAGTCCATTCGATCTTGCTCTGCCGTCCGGCTTTGGGCCGGTCCGGTTATAAATAAAGTAATCTACGTTGACGGGAACCGTGTCACTCGCTCCTCGGCGGATACTTTGGTAAAACTCTTTTAAATCTTGCCCCCGGAGGCGCATGCACCCGTGTGAATCAAATCCCCGATTTAAATAAGATGGACCCCGTTGTTCCCAGTCTTCGTCCGATAGGATCGTGATATGGAACCCTACCGGAGTCCGTAAGCCTTTTGAGTTGGTGACTGGAAGAAAGGGATAATCTCGGTAATATTTAGGCTCGCTTCGTTTTGAAATTAAATCTTCCTTGTGCAGTGAACCATTTTTGAAAAGCGGCGTAAGAATATGCACTCTTCCTTCGGTAATCAGTCCGGGATCGATTCCGCCAACGCCTAGCGGATACAAGAGTGTGACTTGATTCTGGGGATCTTCAAGAACCAAAAGTCGGTTCAAAAGTCCGACCGAAATTTGAAAGTTCAATTGCGAGAGGGCGAGGTCACTCCCAAGAGCGTCAAATTTCACGTGGGCATCGAGCAGGACTCGCCGATGGTCCTTTTCGCCAATCATTAGGCTAAAACGCCTTAAAAAAAGGATTCCTTCTTTGGATTTCATGAACGCAATTAGGCTTGGATATTCGGTTTGAGAGGGACGAGCGATCGGAGGTTCCTGGAGCGAAATCGAGCCATTAAGTTCGGAGCCATCTCCCAACAGAATTCGATTCAGAGGGCCATCCGTGTCTGCTAAGGCGGTCAAAATTACTTTTCCATCTGGAAAAGTTTCTGGCTTAAATTTGACGATATCCCCAATGTTACACCAAAGAGGAAGCTGATGAGCGCTTCGTTGGTTAAGCTTTTTGAACGCCTTTAGTTCGGGAAGGGTCGGACCAATTGCGTTCGCTTGTGATGCGGTTAGACTTTGGCCCACCGCTAGAAAAAACACCACTGCAGTTTTGAGTGATTTCAACATGGCGCAGAGGGTAGCCTAGTTTTAAGGATCTTGCATCTCTGTTTTTAGGAAGTCCAGGCGGCCTTAAATACTAAACAGCATTAGTTTATTCGTATCTTTTGTTCGGTCGCCTCGTATTGAATTCTACCAGAGTCGCAACAATTAAAGTTTCAATTTTGGACGACCGATAGGTCGGTATGGGCGATCCTAAAGACCTGAAAGAACAACGGAGAGTACAAGCGTTAAAAGAACTGGGCGTGTTGGATACGCCGCCGCAAGCGGAATTGGACGATCTGGTGTATTTGGCTTCCCAAGTTTGTCATACGCCTATGGCCATGATTAGTTTGGTAGACGAACGCCGGCAGTGGTTTAAAGCAAAAGTTGGAATTGAAGCGCAGGAACTACCTCGAGAAGGTTCTTTTAGTGCTTTTGTCATTCAAGATGGGGCAACTTTAATCATCGCTGATGCGACAACAGATCCGCGCTTTGCTCAAAGCCCATCGGTAACTTCCGGATTAAAAATAAAGTTCTATGCAGGTGTGCCTTTGACGACTTCGATTGGGCTGCATATTGGATCATTGTGTGTGATGGACAAAACGCCGAGAACACTCAGCAAAGAGCAAACACAGGCGCTTGAAGCTCTTGCCCGGCAGGTGATGGTCAATTTTGAGAATAAAGTGTTGAACGATCAGTTTCGGGAGAATGAAAATTTTTACAGCAATATTTTAACGATGCTTCCCGATCTTGTGAGTTATATCGATCGGGACTATTGTTATCAATATGCAAACGTGGCCTATGAAGAATGGTTTCACGTAAAGAAAGAACAGATTATCGGTAAAAAAATGAGCTTAATTCTAGGCGATGAGGCCTTTGAAAAAGCAAAGCCATTTATGACCCTTGCGCTCCAAGGGCGCCGGCAAGACTTTACAGTAAAGTTACCTTACAAGGTAGATCAGCAGTTAGTTCCAAAAACGGTGCAGGCCCATTACATTCCCGACGTGAAACCCGATGGTTCAGTTCAAGGGTTCTATTCCGTTGTGAGTGACATTAGTAAACTAGTCTCAGCGGAAGAAGAAGCTCATCAGCGGAGTGTAGAGTTAGCGCAAGCCCTGAGTCGATCACGCGCGAACGAACGAAGTTTTCGCGCCTTTTTCGACCACTCACCGATGGGTGTGATCGAGCTAGACGAACAATTAAAGTTTATCGAAGTCAACCCGGCTTATTGCCGGATCTTAGGGTACTCACAATCGGAATTAAAAAACATGTCGATCTTAGATGTGACCCATCCGGAAGACCGAGTTAAGTCAAAAAATGCGGCGAAAGATAACACCGTGTCAGGAGGCGAGCCTTTTCGTTTTGAAAAGCGCTACATTACGCGCACGGGCGAAGTCATTATGGGTCGGGTAACGAGTCGAACAGTGGTCCTTGATGAGCAGGGCACGAAGCACCATTTTTCGGTAATTGAGGACATTACGAACTTGCTCCGGATGGAAGACAGCCTAGCACTGGAGCGGCAAAAGTCGATTCACAATGCAAAATTAGCCTCTTTGGGAGAAATGTCCGCGGGCGTTGCCCACGAAATCAATAATCCTTTGGCCATTATCTCGGGAATGGCTGCAAACTTAGAGCGGGTGGCTAATGATCCGGAAAATCTTAAGTCTAAAGTAAAAAGTATTCAAAAAGCGGTGGATCGTATTGTAAAAATTGTTTCTGGTTTGCGCAAATTTGCGCGGACCTCGGAAAATGGAAATTTTAATTACTATCCGGCCGAGGCACTCATCAAGGACTCAATGGTTCTGATTCAAGCAAAAGCGCTTCGGGATCAAGTTGACGTTCAATATGTCCTCGATCGGAATGACGTAGTTTTCTGCGATGAGGTTGAGCTTCAACAAGTGCTGGTCAATTTAATGAGCAATGGGATCGACGCTGCGAAACAATCGGCAGAAAAGAAAGTGATCGTTCACTTTAACTCCTTAGAGCGCGAAAGCGTATTTAGGGTGATGGATAGCGGGCCAGGAATTAAATCCGATTTGGCACATAAAATATTTCAGCCGTTTTTTACCACAAAGACAGTCGGCGAGGGTACGGGTCTTGGTCTATCGATTAGTAAAGGGATCGTCGATCACCACCAAGGAAATATCTCTTTAATTCAGGTCGAAGGTAAGACGTGCTTTGAGGTTCGGATTCCTAAGCGGGAGGTTAAATCACATGTTGCTTAAGGTTTGGTATGTTGACGATGAGTTCGATTTATGTGAGGTTTTTTCCGACTTCTTTAGCTCCGCAGAAGTAGAGGTAAAAACGTTTGTGAGTCACCTCGCCGCGCTTCAAGAAGCAAAGATCAATCCTCCTGATTTACTCTTTTTGGACTATCGCCTTAAAGGCGCGACGGGCGATTGGGTGGCACAGCAAATGGATCCCGCCATTCCAAAGTATTTAGTAACCGGCGAAGCGTCGCCGCCCTGCAAATATCCCTATTTAAAAGTAATATATAAGCCATACCGACGCCAGGATTTAGACGAAATTATTCAGCAATACCTTGATCTGAAGCAAAAAGCGCAAAAAAACGCGTCTTAAACTGAATTGATTTAAAATTGTCCGTCAATAAAATCTACCTCAATTAAAAACTTGATAGCCATTCACGCCTATTGACTGTAGTCTTTCATGCAATAAACCTGAGTTATTTGGACTCGCGTTTGTTTTGAGAAAGAAAATCGAAATGCGTTTCGTGTGTAAACTCTTCTATAAGCAACAATTAAAACGGCTCCATTCAGCCCCTGATTGGCTCGCGCTTTGTGCGTTAATTTTTGTTTCGTGGCAATTTTCCTTTGCTCAGGAACAAAAAAAGGTTGTGATTTTGAGCGCAAGTTACGGTTCGGGTCACAACACCTCGGCAAACGCGATCGCTAAACAATTGCGGGACATGGATCCTACTCTCGATGTTGAAATTCTTTATACCGAAAAGTACATGCGATTTGGTCTAGGGGATCTTTCGGTAAATGCCTTTAGCACGATCTATCAGAAATTTCCCGATTTCTATGATCACCGGTTCCAATCAGCGATGAAAGGTGCATCCAATAAAAGTACAGCAGCAGAAATTCCTAACTTGTTTTTTAACGAAAAAGCCCTCTTAAAAGATTTGGTTCGAAAGGATCCCGTCCTTGTTTTTTCAACCTATCATTATGCGAGCATTATGTTGCTTTCGTTGAGAGCGAAAGGACTGATTGGGCCTGAGAATTTCAAAATCGGTTGGGTGGATACGGACTTTGTTCATGAAAAGTTTTTCTATTTAATTTCTTTTGGGGTCGAGAAAACGTTTATGGCCCATCCGCTCCTGACGGAAGAACGAATCCGAGATTATGGCGTTCCCGCTGAGCGAGTGGTGACGACGGGGCTCCCCATTAACCAGCAAGCTTTTCTCCCATTTACGGAGGCGGATCGGCAGACATTTTTAAAAGGGGCGTTTAAGACCCCGGATCAAATGAAGCACCCCGAAACCAAGACTTGGTTTAATGGGGAATGGATCGATCCCCGTACGACGTCCGCGCATTTTGATCCAAACGCTTTTACGGTCACGATCGCGTCGGGAAGAGCCGGTCTCGGGGACTATGCTAAGATATTTAAAGGATTGGTGGAACAGGCCCACGCCCGCGGCATTAAAGAACAAGTCCTCGCTGTCTGCGGAGATAATCAAAAGAATTTTGATCAGTTAGTCCGTTTTTATCATCAAGAAGCCCAAAAAGGGGAAATGAAGAATATCGATCTCGCGATCACGCACCTCATGGATAACCAAAAGCTAATTAACTTCATGCGGTCCTCCCAAGTATTCATCGGTAAATCCGGGTCCCAATCGCCGATTGAGGCGGCCATTCTGGGAGTGCCGTCTGTGCTGTTGGATGTTTTGGGGGGGCAAGAACATCATACGGCAGAATTTTTTAGAAAGAATAATTTGGCAGAGGTCGTTTACAAAAATGAACAAGCGCAGACGGGGGCAAAAGCGTTTGCCTACATTGAAGATCCCGAACGTATGCGAAAATTAAAAGTGGGTCAACAGCTCACTAAAGATTCTTACACGATGACACCGATCGCCGATTTCGCGCGAGAGTCGATTCAAGAAGCGATTCAAGGTGGGCATGTGAAATTAACACGGCGATCCTCGTCCCCAATCATTTATCCCTGTAATTTGGCCCTTAGCGGGCGCTAGTTTTTTATTGAATCGGCCATCGACAATTTTCAATAATGTCCATGGACTGAATCACTCCGTTTGTTTCTTGTTCGTCCAAAATAAAGTTGAGTCCGATGTCCCTGAACCTTTGCGAGATTTTAGATAAGGCCGCAAACATCGGCTTTGGATTGTAAGGGTTTACGTAAGGATCAAAGTCAGTCAGCGGCATTAGCTCAGCGCAGGCCTCGCGATCGTAGAAAATTGCGTTTTGGAGTAGCCCCTCATTGGTGATTTGATGAAGCGTAATCCTGTGGAGTGGGCACTCTTGGTTTAAACTTACGTCATAGGCGTAAGTGATCCTCTCGGTTACTGGGCGCTGCATTTTGGTTTCCCTTTGGTATTGAATCCAGTGGGGATCAAATTGTTTTTCTGCATCAATGATCCGAAAGTTTTTGTCCCAGCGAACGGTTAACGTATAAAGGTGTTTTAAATAGGCAATAGAGTTCAAATCTGGTGGAGGAGTTTTTCCGCCTGAATGGTATTGAAAAGTGGCTTGATTGGAATGAGCGGGAAGGGGGTTGATTTCCACGACACCTTGAGGACTAATTAACAGAGGTGAGTCGTCAATTCCGCGGAAACACTGGGCGTTAGCTAACGAAGCGTTGACTAACGTTGCCACGGTCAAAACGAAAAAAACCGATAAGGATCGCATCCAAAATATTCTCATCAAAATTTTCATCGGAGTTTAAGTTAAACGAAAAATATTGAAAGCGCTAGAGTAATAAACAACAAAAGTGTAAAAATACGATTTACGCGGTAGGGTAGCTCCTGATAAAGTGAGAGGGATGTTTGGTTTTTTTATCCTTTGTTTGTTACAGAGCTTCGCGTTCGGACAAGGCGATCCAAATTCTTCCGAATGGATGACGCCGGTGGAACCTTCAGCGGAGGCAATCGCCACTCCTTCAAAAGAATCTTTAAAGTTTCCCGACGGTTTCCATTGGTGCGCAGCGACTTCGGCTTACCAAATCGAGGGAGGCGATGTTCATTCGGACTGGTGGGATTGGGAGAAAGTAAAGGGACATATTAAGAATGGAGATCGCACTAAAGTTGCGTGTGACTCTTGGCACCGCTTTTTGCAGGACTTAGAGTCGCTGTTGACGTTGGGGACGGACACGTATCGGATGTCCATTGAATGGGCACGCATTCAACCGGACGAGCCTAAGTCCAATAAAAATCCAGGGTGGAATAAAAAAGCAATCCACCATTATCGAAAAGAGGTCGAGCTCCTGAGAAGTCATGGAATCACCCCATTGATCACCCTCCATCATTTCTCATTCCCGAAATGGGTTCGCGCAAAAGGGGGTTGGACCTGGGACGGGGCACCACAAGCGTTCGCGGACTTTGCAGATGTAGTTCGAACCCAAATTGATCCCGATGCAGATGCGTTTATTACCATCAATGAGCCATTCGTGAACGTGATTTCGGGTTATTTGGCGGGCGTCGTGCCGCCAGGGCTCCATACGGGATTGTCGGGGCTCATCCCTCCGATGGAGGGCCTACTGAAGGCTCATGCTGAAGTAGCAAAGCGGTTTCATGCCGTAAAATCCTCTACTTCGCCCACTGGGTATATTCGAGTCGGAATGGCCCATCATTTGCGGGTAATCGTTCCACCTGTCCATACCTGGGATTTTGTGAATTTCATCGATGGAGAGACGTTGCTCACCGGTATATTAAGCGATATTTGGAACTGGGCCATTCCGGATGCGTTGGAAACGGGGACGCTGAAGGTTAAAATCTTCGGGCTGATTGATGAAAATCGCGAGATTCCTGGGCTTGCTGGGTCCCAAGACTTTGTAGGAGTAAATTATTATACCCGCACGGTGATTACTTACGCCGACCTCATTTCCGACTTTACAGGCGGTGGCCAATCTTCGTTTGCCAACAATAGCCAAATGGATCCTACGCATTGGGAAGTTTATCCACAGGGGATGGAGCAAATTTTAAAACAGGTCGCAAAGCGGTACGGAAAAAAACCGGTTTGGATTACCGAAAATGG
>CAIMNF010000041.1 GCA_903842755.1 Oligoflexia bacterium | reverse complement strand
TTACTGACAGTTCTTGGCAATTGATTCTCGAGTTGCTTAGGCCAGGACATCGGAGGTGGGTATCGATTTGCGCTACTTGCGGAGATTCGAATGGTAGATGAAGGTGATTTTCGGCCGTCCTCAAAGTAAGTTAATCCGTCCCCGCCATCTATTTGTTTAAGAGTTGGGTTGAAATGAAAGGACGTGGTGTAATTTTCTATCGAATAAGTTGGAGCTACAATACCGACGCGACGGTCAAAGGAGCGAACACTCGCTTCATAACGAGCAACTTGTAATGCATAGGTGTATTTATTCTTTTTTACTTCGAGGTCTTCAAGGGTTTGTTTGTGTGGATCAGAAGGTGGTGTAAAAAAAGGCTCGTCCGAAAAATGATCAACGGGAGATTCCAAGTGCAGGCGGCCGTCGGCATGGTAAAGTAGGCTAGAGGAGGAGCTAAGCTCCATAATGCTGCCGTCGGCAGGATTATACCGGAAACGCTTTTCTTTCGAAAAATCATCATTTTTGTTGTCGCTCGCTTTATTGTATTTTTGGAGAAGCTGTTCGTGGATGGCTCGGTTTTTCAAGCGCTCACTTTGTCTTTCCCAACGCGCGTCGCTTTTTAACCTTGCTTCGACCCGAGGATCATTCGGAGCCTGTGCAGGTTCTACGAAGTCTAAAATTTCGGGGAATTTACTGATTTGACCTAGTCTCGTTTTGATTAGGTTTTCAAACCTAATTTGAGCGCTTTCTGGGTTTTGGACAAATGGATTTAATAGGATTTCGATCTGAATGCCCTTGGGTTGGTCTAGCAACGAATAGTAATTCGTTCTCATGTATTGGAGAGCTTCAAAATTAGACTCAAGGTAGGTTTCGTCGACTAGTTTTGCAATGCGATTTCTGGCCCAGGCGGTGCCAGTGTTTAAGCCCGCATCAACTTGAATTCGATATTTACCTGGCGCAAACTTAACAAAATTGAGCTGGGTCATTTTTGGGCCGGTGGGAAGGGATTGGTCTAGTGTGTTCAATACGACTTCATTGAGTACAATACTAAAGTCTGGAACGATCGTGCCCGAGTGGCTCGGAACGTCTAACAGTGCTATGGTGTTGTATGGCGTGCCTAGGTTCAACTCACACTTTGCCTGCGGTTTTGCGGTCGTGTATTGATTTAATACCTTTTCCCAATAATGATCCACGGCAATGGATGGGGTGGAGAAAACAACAGCAGAACTAATCAAGAACAACCTAAATGCAACGCGCATTTTTATGGTTTAGGGAACAGAAAAAGTTTTGTCAATAATGATTATGTATTATTAAAATGGTACTCGTGCTGCCCCTTGGGGTGATCAATGATTCTTGTTCAGTTTCAGGAGATTGCCGTTCGCAACTCAAAGGATGGATCATCCATCTCCCGATGACTCATTGGCATTGCTTGCTTGTGCACGTTTCTGAAATAATTCGAATTGTTTCGTAAGTGAAAAACATTTTTTTAGAGTCACACTCAAATCAGTTTCAGCCCAAAACTAGAGTAATGCCGGAAATCTTTATCGAAGGTAATAAAAGGTACTTTTGCATCGATGCAACTTTGCGCGATAAACGTGTCCGCCAAGGCTGCTTTTAGGCCTTTGTTGAGCAATGTTTTCCGAAGATGAGCGCTTCTTATCCAAAATTGAGGGTCAGGCTCGATTATCGGAAAGTTCTGAAGGGCAATTCGAAGCTCTTGTGTAGATCCTTTTGCAGAAAGAAGCTCTGTAAGCACAACTGGCGGAAGCACGACTAGTTCTTGAGTGATGTAATGATCCAAGAGGTCTGTATTTCTATTTTTTTCACCGCTAAAATATGCAATCCACACATTGGTATCAGCCGCGATCACTCAGATCGATCCTTGCGCGACCGCTTTACGTCATAACTGAGTTTTATTTTTCCACGTAGCTTTGCAATTTGCTGATAGGCACGATGGGCCCCCAGTAATTTTAATCCTTCTTTGATTGTATCGGTTAAATTTTTGTCGGTACTTTGCATCGCTGAATCTAACAGGTCTTCTGGAATGAGTACGGTGATTTTTCGGTTCTTCACTCTCTTTAGGATACGGTTTTAAACCCGTATCGTCAATGGAAAATGGTCGTTTTAGTCAG
>CAIMNF010000040.1 GCA_903842755.1 Oligoflexia bacterium | reverse complement strand
GGGTTTTACCCATCAATCGTCACACTTGTTATCTTAATTTCAGGTCCAAACTACGACGATCGAGCGCGGACAGCACACTAAACAAAAACAAAGAGGGGTATTGAACAATGGATGATCATCCAAACGCATTGGCGCGATCCACGCCTGACCTATTATTGAATAAATCAACACTGCGACTGCACACCTTAGGAGTCCTCATCGCGGCAGTCGCTCTCTCTGGCTGCGGTGGCGGCTCAAACACAAATTCGCCCGATACAGCCGTCCCCACCGGTAAAAACAACCCAATCCAGCCCGTGCTTTCCGATTACCAAGATGCGGTCGCCATTACTTCCGTCAATGGAAACTATGATACCCATCATGCCGCTATCCTTAGAGTTCATCCAGGAGATGTCATTACCTTCGCGGCAGACTTATTGAGCACCAAAAACAACAATCAACCGGATTACGCGGGCGTCGAGCGCTTTATGTGGTCCGCTACCGATGCGAACGCTCCAAACTCTGCCGAAGTCTGCGATCCCAACAGTCCTGCAGATTGTCTTCTGACTTCTAACTTTCAAGTCAATGATTACGGAGTTGCCTACTATGCATCCGCAACAATGCCCCGCCAAGTCGAAATTAAAGTGAGAAACCGTTTTGACGACAGCAACTTTGATTCCATCAATTTGATCAACGTCGATTTCGAAACAGCCCCTGCCACCGCCCCCGTCATCGTCACTGATATCGAAAACTATCCACAGCAAAACGGGCTCGATCCATCACTCGCGTTAAACGGGCAAGGCCACTGGGTATACTTAAACGATAAACGGTATTTTGTGCCTTACACCTATGCAACCGACGACGATGCGGAATGGGCTCCTTACCACCACGGCTACTGGACGCAGGAATCTAGTACCAAGGATATGCATTGGGTGTCCTACGACCCTTGGGGATGGATGACGGACCACTACGGCTATTGGCGCTATCATTCCGTATATGGCTGGATTTGGGCACCCTTTGAAGGAAACGAGTTCGTTTATCATGCGAATACCGTGACGTGGTTTGATGATGGCGCTGGCTATGTGGGATGGTATCCGTACGCAAACTTCTATAGTCAAGGTTATCTGGACGGCGAAATCTATGGATTTAGCGACGGATTTTGGTTAGGTCTGCAAGTGGGCTCCGAGTACAACACATCGCACTTTACGTTTCAACCGGGATTTACAGTCATCGCATACGAGCACTTCCGGGACAAAAATATCGCCCCGTTTTACGAACATTTTAACGCAAATGGAGCGCCTAGCGCACACCTCGTTGCAGCGATTGAACATTCAAACCAAAACCGTGGTTTTTATGCCGCGCCCAGAACAGAAGTCGTCGCACGCCTTGGAACGATCACGGAAGCAACATTCGTCAGAGATCAGAATGGTTCAATTCGCGGAGTGAAACGCATGAACCCTGTTCCTGCACCCTACAGCCAAGTAGTCGCAACCTTTGGAACCCATGTTAAAATTCCTCTGGCTGGAAGGGTGGACGCGCGGAACCGTGGGACCACCAATGGTCACGCTTCCATTATCGAACCCACGACCAATGGTCGTGGCATCGTACACTCACCCTTGGGTCGCGATAACCACGGACAGCTCGTAACCCTCCCCGCTCAAACCAGCAAGCCCGCCGTGCGAAATCCGGGGTTTCCCGCACATTCTCAAACCAATACCCCAAACACTCCGGTAAACCAGCGGCCTACGTTGCCAAACCCTGTCCCTCCACGCCCACGGCCGCAGCCAAGCAATCCGCCAACGCCTGGACCTGCTCCACGACCCAGCGCAAGTCCCACTCCTTCGCGGCCTAGACCGCATACTCCGCCCCCCGTGCCCCACCGGCCAGCTTTGCCGCCGATGCCGCACCACAATTAAAAATCACTCAATCCATACCCCCGGGCTTAGGTAAAACATCTAAGCTCGGGGGTCCTCTCGGAAGCGGTTGTTAAAAAAATCGAAAATATGACATTGCCCCACTATCAATTCTAAGGTATTCTTTAGGAATGGTACAGCCGACTCGACAACACGGGCTTGATGAATCTCTTCCGATAGGCTCGGCGGAGCGCACCCAATTACAAACACAGCTCACCCCTAGGATCCGACACGGCGGCGTGGCCTCTATTCGTCGCCGCAAAACCCCTCGCCCATTTAGTGCGCAAGCCCCGGTTTATTTAGTATTGAAGTCGTCGCGATCCAAAGGGGGTTGGAACATGGGCCACCGCCGGAATCGCTCTAAAATACTCAGCATGATCTATGTCTATGCGGAACGATTTAAAATTCACGTTTACCGAGCATCAAACGACGGCAAGCATTTGCATTTGGTTGTTAAAGCAAAAGAGAGAAAGAACTTACAAGACTATCTTCGCGTCCTTGCGGGCAGAGTGGCCATAACCGTTACGGGAGCGAAGAAAGGCAAGAAAAAGCTTGCACAACACCCGCATGCCCCCAAAAACGGAAGCCCAAAATATCACCGCAAATTTTGGGACTTTTTATTTTGGTCGCGCTTATTAAATTGGGGACGAGATTTTTTCAACGTAAGCCAAACGGTGCTCCAGTTTTCTAAGTCCGGAGGAACCACTGGTGTTCATTCGCTTAACCCGCAAATTTGCGAGTGGGAAGCTTCCGAACCCCGACCTCCGAAATAGACGTTAATTACACTAAATAAGTTTATTTTAAAGGAACATTCTTTCATTTAATACTTGATTATTTTGGTTTTATATTATACAATCCCCACTCATGAAAAGCCTTCTGAAGTGTTTGGTCCATCCTTTAACGAAAAATGCCTCTTTTTTAGCATTAATTTTACCCGTACTCCAAGCATGCAATCAAATCAATCTTCCGGCACCGGTATCGCACGGGCTAAGTCAAACGGGGGGATCGAATGGACCTACCCCTACCCAATCGGTTACTCCACAATTTCCCATCCCACTGTCCAACGGAACAAGCTTATTTAATTCCCCTACCGCAATTGCAATCGATACCAACGATAACCTTTACGTCTCCGATTCAGGCAACAGTCAAATTCAAGTGTGTAACACCAGTCAAACCCCAGCAACTTGCGTACCCGCGACCTTAAGCACGGGCGATCAAGCCTTGAAAAATCCACAAGGAATTTTTTATAATAATCAATTTTTATTTATTGCAGATACTGGCAACAGCGCCGTTAAAAAATGTCTCGTCAATTTAGCCGCTGCAGGAAACCCGAACTTATCTTGCGCCCCTTTTGGAAATCCGCC
>CAIMNF010000039.1 GCA_903842755.1 Oligoflexia bacterium | reverse complement strand
TCAGTTGGACGATCACGTTAAAATCACCGTTGCTGCGGTAATCAATTAAATTTTGAAGAGTACGCAAAAAAGGAAAACTCTCAAAATGTTGCTCACGCTTTTGATCTAAAAAGCGGGCCCGCTTCCGCGCAGGCATCTGCTCGGATTCACGAACAACGTCTAACCACGCGCGCCTTGCTGCCTGTACTTCCGGACGGACAAAGCTGGAGTCCGCAAGCGATTGGCCATGAATCATCTCCCACTCCGTGCCCGATCGAGGAATTTTTAGTGGATCCGGGATCACAAAAGTTTCTCGGTAACGAAGCTGGCTTTGAAGGGTTTCGCCGGTAAAGAGCACTGAAAATTCAGCCGCAAAATGCGAATTTTTCAACCGTCTTGCCGCCAAATCACAGAATTGGTCAACCAGGGTCTCCAAGCGCTGATGCAGAAGCATACTCCCGGCTTGGACTGGATTATCCAATCGAATCATTTCCTTGATCAGGTTTCCAAGGCGTTTCAATTTAGGTTGATTTTCGGGATGATTCTTCGCAATTTGTTTTAAGATAAAGCTCAAGTGTCCAAAATTAAACAAATCGATCCGCTTCAGGTCAAATACGTACCCTGTGTTCACCCGATCTTGATTTACGACATTCAGCTCGTCCAGAACCATATAAAAATCGGGAGTTAATACGGAACTTAACTCCTGAAGCGTCGAGACGAGCCGTGCTTGCAACTGGTTCATTCTTAAAAAGTATCGAGCAACGACTTTGTCATCTAACCTGCTTTCGATCAGCTCAAGCATGCTGTAGATCGTTTCCATGCAACGGGGATGGATGAACGACGCCACTTCACGCACCTGAATTTTCAATGAATACAAAAATCCAGATACTTTATAAAGATCCATCGTCTGTTTCCGAATTTCAGAGCGAAGTTCGTGCACAATGTTAGACACTTGAATCAACTGGGCACTCACAAAGGTGGGCAATGCAGACTGAAGGGTAACAGGCTCCCTGGGCTCGGCCATTTTCCTGGCCGAGATCGCTTCGGGCGAATGCAAGTCATCGACCACAACAAAGGGAGCATAACCGCCACCTTTTGAAGTGTTCACAATGGAACTCATGGGCCCCGTTTCTCGCGGTGCGTACCGTACCAAGGCATTATGAGTAAGGCGCGGAAGCGTACCATTTGCGCCATAAAAAACCCACATCCGAATATCCGCAGCAAGATTTGCGTACCGATATCCTGCAACACTTTTGACGGCCACGGGAATTCGTCCAATCTTGACAACCCGCTGATACGCATACCATTCCGGGTGCTTCTTCGCTTCTCGGATGATTTCTTTCCGTCGTTTTTCATCTAAGGTCATCAAAATATAAACCCCAGAGCCTCCCGAAAGATTCGGCGATTTCACAACCCATTTCTCTGGTTCACGTTCGATCTCTTGAATTGAACTTGCTTCACTTGCCAAACATTCGGGCGGACGCAACACGGCGCGACTCTTGGGGACCCCCAACGCCTCAATCTCTTTTTGATAGAACGCAAGAGCGAACTCGGTTAAAGTCGCCAGAATTATTTTATTGTCGAGCAGACGATTCAGACCACCCATATAAAGCTTGCGTTGGTGTATCGCCTCTATGGCGTTCGGAATCGTGTAATCCGATTGCAGGGGAATCGGGTTGCCTTCTTGGTCCCGCAACCATTCGGGTTTCCCTTTCTTCCAGGGCTTCATCGTATCCACACAATATAAAGTTTCACCCGACTCAGGGTCACGGAGCAATACACCCTTTTCTTTATCGAACAAAACACTATCCGTATTGACGCGGGAATAAATCGCCGTGACGATCGGATCGGAACCGGTCACCGTCCGCATACGAACCCAGCCTTCGGTGTCCTGATATAATTGGCCGGGATCACAATAAATCATTCCCGAATAAGCGGCCAATTGGTGAATCTCCGGCGAAGCGCCGTTTGCCCCTCCGGGAGGTAAAATGACCTGAACGCCGTCGTTACATCCGGTCCAAGACTCCCCTAACGATCGATAAGTTTCCCGTAAAACTTTAAAATGGTCATTCGGGAGTACGCTTCCCAATGAATCGAGCAACGTAGGATCTTCGCGCAACAAACCTTCCAGAATATTGGCATTATTGGAAGCACCGCTGGGGGAACCCGCATTCAATTCCAGAATACGAAACGGCAGTTCGGGAATTTCATCCACTCGATTTTGTTGAATTAATCGCGATAAAATGCCTCTTTTTTGAAGATACTGTTCGACCAAAACCAAATCTAAGCCCACGTTATCAAAAAAGGGATATTCCTTCATGACGGGATGGTGCAACTGCGGGATGTAATGGGGCGACTTTTCGGTCGCATCCAGAAAACTCTGCCTAATTTTTTCTGGCAGCGCCTGTACAAACTCACTCTCTTGAATCCTTGGGGCACCGTAAATGCTTTGCAAAACTTTTCTAAGCGCAATCATCAGGCCTTGGGCGGATTGCTCGACCGCATTGAATACACTTTTTGGCATTGGAACGATCGATGTGCTGACCGGCACTGTAAAAATCTTATACACGCCGGCAGCGTTTGACTTTTGAAACGTCAGGTCCCGTTTCTTTAAGAAGCGAGTTAAGCGTTGGCTGGCTTGAAAATTCTCCTGGACCGTTCGCCCCAGTAAGGCATCCACCAAACACGCGGAATGGAGGTATCCCGATTCGGAGGTCGCAAAAAGATAATTCGCCACTTCCACCTGAGTTTTTCCAATGTACCCCAGATGCGGTTGGTACCGATTTCTCTTTCCGTGCGCAGATGAAGTGCGCCCAACCTTACGATCGTGTTCGTGATTTTGTTCTTGATCCTGTTGTTTCCCCACCAAGCGTCTCGAAATCAATCGGGTAGCCAGCACGTTGTTCATCTCCTTTGGTTCTGCAGTCAGTCTTATATAACGTCAGAGCAAATCAATCAATGGTTTATTACAACTAATTTGTTTAATTCGCTGGCGCCACATTAGCACAATGAATTTACTTTTTAAACATAAATAATTTATTAAACGAAATGCATTGACAGTTTAAATTAAATCAGTGTATAAATGCAAACGTTGAGCAAAAAAGCCTTCGCTGTGAGAGAGCGAAGTTTTAAGGAGAGAACCCATGAGAGATGATTTTTTTAGCTTATTTTTTAGCTACTTTGAGCACTACTGCACCCGCCCCCCATTCAAGTACGGGAGGTTGATATGATCCTCCCCCGCCCACCCGAATTTAATCCTCGCTTGTCGTCTGTACCAGAGCACAACATGACCTTCACCGATTTGCCACTTCACCTTTCGGATGCGCTTGCTCGTTTTGCATTCAAAAAAGTGATCCACGATTTAAACTCGCCACTGGCAGCACTTCCCGTCTACCGACTGAACGGAATGAGTGGGTACCACTATTCATTGCAAAACAAGATGGTCGCGGAGGTCCGTTTTGGTTTAACCATTAGCGGTTACTTTGTCATTCAAACCCAAATGATGGGCACACCTTCTCGGGTCACCAGTCACTATTATCAAGATACGGGCGAGTTTGCGTTTAGCGAGAATGCATTTTCCCAACCCATCGCGCACTGTACTGAACAGGTCATGGAAGCAGGTTGCCCTATCGTAAACCACATCTATAATATTCTTTGTTCAATTTACACGGAAGCGACCAGCGGAACCGCAAATACAAAACGAGCACACACCCTTGAGCAAGCCTTAAATCAATTCAGTAATTCCAATCGGCGGGAACTCGGAATTTCTAAAGGGTATTGCGACGAAGCGGTTCTTCGTCTCACCCACAAAATGATGGCAATTGACTTAGATCCGGTATTAACTTGGAAAGAGCGCCATCAATTGATCAAGGCCATAAAACAAGAGCGCACGCTTCTCATAAACAGCAAAAGTCGCGCTCATCATCTTTGGTCTATTCGCTACAAAGGTCCGCTTTTGATTCAAAACTTAAAGAACGTCATCGTCCGGTTTGCGAAGCGACCCGTAAGCAATTTCTTCGGAATGATGGACCGGATATTGTTTGATCCACTTCGTTGGTTCTCTAAAGTAGTGCGCGGAAATATGGGCTATTCGATCGCACTTGGAATCTATAGTCCATTTACGTTTTTCTTTATCACCCAACCGATGAATCCCCATGCGATGTGGGCGGTTGGAAAAGTGCGTTCCGCTTACATCGAGGTGACCGACAAAATTAAAAACGGATTCGGTAGCCACGCAAGCAACACGGTCCAATTTTATCAGACGCCCACCGCTGCACCAGCCGTCGGAGCCGTTGCGACAACGAGTACCGCAGCCCTCTCGTTACCCCCACCCTCAAACCCCCAATCGTTCAATCCGAATCAAGCCAAGTTTGGCGGAATTTTATTGGGGGCCGAGGTCCCTTCCGTTAACGAACAAACTTGGGATGAACGCATGAGTAATTTCAAAGCGATGCAAATCTCTTACGAGGAAAACTTGGAGATATCTTCGCGCTTTGGCCGACTGGAACAAATGGAAACGCAACTCAACTGGCCATTGATTGTGGAAAGCACTTGGCTCGAAACGGAGCGCTACCTCGACCAAATCAAACTACTTCTCAACAGGGAAAATGAATATCGGCCCGACTTTATTGTCTACCTTCACCATGAAACGGAACGCGCAAACCAAATGCAACTTTATTTATGGGATCGCAACGTTCGGTTCATTTTAGATCATCCTTTTACCCTAATGGACCAGTCTAAAGAACAAACGCTTGTACCTTATTACGTAGGAAGAGCGTTTGTAATGCTGCGAGAAATGACCCAAACGCTTAAAGCTCGAAACTCTGGGCTACCTCTACCCAAAGGATACGAGGCCATTGACCAACTCGCCACCCACTTTCAAGATCAATATCAGAGCGACAGCAGTCTATTGGAGCGTTTAAAACGGAATTCGAAGTTGTTTTCCCAAAAAGACCTTTTTGACACGCAAGAACTCCGCTCTTACATGAAGCGGGAATGGGAAGTCCTCTATCTTTTACAAAATCACGCGCAAGAAGCGTCCAATAATGGATTGCAGCTTTACAATTGGTCCATTCGCAATGCGGTCTTCATTGCCCAATCCATTTTTTCTGCCAAACGCGAAGAGCTAACCACGATAGAACCATTATTCAAAAGAGACGGAACACCTTCGCCCACTTCCGTCGCCACTGCGGTAAAGCGGATCGACTCGCAATACGAAGCGCTCTTCCATATGATGGTGTTAGAATATACCAGCATCCGCAAAGAAATTGGCGAAAGCTTAAAGAAAGACATTGAAGCCACTCAACGAAGATCCCTGATTACCAGCTTAGAAAACTTTTTAAAAGAGAGGGAAAGTCTCCTCAAATCCGTAAAAGTTCTTTAAGCTAGGGGTGAATGAACTCTTTTGATCAAAAAAAACCTCTACGCCATCGCTGGTCTCTCAGACGATTTGCTCAACATCAAATCCACTTCCGTTGGCGTGGAGGATTTTTCCTACAAGATTCCTTCTGTATTCAGGCTTTAACTCTTTTTGTTTTGGGAGTCTTTTTTACATTGCCCACCTTTGCCCAAGTGACCTTGCGCGACTCTACACAAATAAATAAGCAAACCACGGATCAAATCGCAATTCCCAACACTCAGTTTGACTCTCCTCAACCGCCGTTTATTCCGGAGCAATCGTTTTGGGATTTATTTTCAAAAAATGTTCACGGTGGGTATTCCGTTTCACTCATGGGATCACGCCTCAATGGAAACTCAAACGAAACGTACAATATTTACCTTCAAGATGTCGCCCCCGTGCAGCTGTTCCACGGAGCCCGCTTAAGCTTTAAAGTCAATCCAGACTTAGAGTTGGGGATTTCACAAACCGCGGTTCAAAATCTTTTTGATGGTGTCGTGGGAAACACGGGGAATATCTATAACAGCAGCTTTATCTGGTACGATCCAACCGTTTTTGCAAATTTGCCGAATTTAATCAAAATAAATGGCTGGCGGATCAGCACCACGGTCTCGTTGAGTCTGTCGGTCACTCAAGCTTCACAAGATGTGGGAAAAATCACGTCGTTGGATATTAGTCAAAACTGGGGAAAAGACACTTTCCCATCCAATTGGTCTTATGGACTGATGACGGACACCAAGATGAGTTTTTATACTAGCCCCCTTCCCAGTACCTTGCCGCAACAAACCTTTATGTTTGCGATCACGCCTTATGTCGGCTACCGGATTTCGTCTTCCTTTTCGCTACAACTCTCTGGAAACTTTGATTGGGAGCATCGAATCCCAAACTCCCAAGGGTTCTTTGACTTTGACTCAAACTTACCCGATACGGGCAAAATCAGTTGTTCGATTACCCCACCGATCTCCGGTCTTTTTCTTTCGATCGGCGGATATATTCAAGACATATTCTGGAACCCTGATTTAGCGACCACGATCGTGGGTGGTGATTTTTCAATTGGATTTTAAAAGCCTGCAAAAATACAGGGGTCCCTGCCCTTCCACACGATCGGGTAAAATGTAAAACCCAAACTTTGTTTTCTCAAAACCCGGCTGAAACGTAGGATCGAGCTGAATTTGATCCCCTTTTCGATCTAAAAGGCGTTCCACGACTCCATCATTCTCAAAATCAGAAAGGGAACACGTCGAGTACAGCAAAACTCCCCCTGGCTTTAGCGCTAAAACAGCGGAACAGATCAACGCATATTGCCGTTGGGCCAACTGTTTCGTGCGCGAAATTTTCCACTCCTGCATCGTGGGATCTTGCTCCAGTAAGTGCCGCTCACTGGAGCATGGAGCGTCTAAAATAACGCGAGAATAAGTCTCTTTCGCGCGAATTCCAATTTGACTTGCATCCCAGCCCTTTACTCGGATCTGCGACCGGCTTGCGTCTGGAACATGGGTCCGAACCACTTCTTCCAGGCGCTTTCTTCGCGCGTAAGACAGCTCGTTTGCAATAAACTCACCTTTCCATCCGGAGTTCACCAACGCATCCAAAATCACCATGGCTTTGCCTCCGGGCGCAGCACACATGTCGAGGACTTTCTCTTCCGCTCCAATCTTGGGTAAGGACTCCAGCAGTTGCCGTGCAACGCTCACGGAAGCGGGATCCAACACGTATTGGCTAAAGTGATTAAACAACGGGAAGGTGACTTTCACTGCAGGACGCAGCAATGCGGCTTTGAGCGGATGCCAGCGGCTCCCAAACAAGCCACCGTAAAAATCATCAAACGGGCTATTCATTTGGTCAATCTCCTTTGGCCTTATTAATTAAATAAATTTAATTGACAATGTAACGGATTTCCTTTAGTTACGTTTCAACTATGAGAAACCTAAACGTATCTTCGATTCTTACGCACACCGTGACCTTGACCGCATTATTCATTAGCCCCGCCACATTTGCAAACCGAACTTGGGATTCTGCAAACGATCCAGCCAACATGGGCAATTATAATTACAACTTCGACCAACTGCCGACCGAAGGAAGCATGGATCTGAGCCGCCGAGGTTGGAGCGACACCTATTGGCCTTTCCAGTTAGGAATGATCGCTTACCGCTGGCAAGTTCCGAATGACGAATTTCGAAAAGACCACTCCCCCGATGCTTCCGCGGTTTTCTCGTTAAATGAAGCGGAAATAAGTCAGTTGTCGCCTGCCGAAAAATTCGACCTTGCTCGGGGCGATTACCAGTTCACCCTTGGTAAAAAGATCAGAAAAGAAACCAATCCGAATGCGCGCGATTGGCGCGGCATCTGTAATGGATGGACTCAGTCTTCGTTAAATTTTGACGAACCGAGACCGACGGTTTTTACCAATAAAGACGGACTGAAAATTCCGTTCGGCGCAAGCGACATTAAAGCGCTCCTTGCCTACTATTACGCAAAAGAAGACAACAGCCCAGTCAGTACCGTTGGCAGACGGTGTAAACAAAAGTCCGCTTTAGCGTGGACTTCGGCTGCGTGTAGTTCGATGGATGTCAATGCGGGTTCCTTCCACATGATCATGGCCAATGAATTGGGAATTCAGCACAAAGGCTTTGCGGCAGACCGCGACCCCTTCAACGAAGTTTGGAATCAACCTTACGTTAAATTTGAATCCCATGTGGTGAATGTGCTGGATAAATCAAAAGGCGACAAATTGAGCCGCCACGCAAGCGATGCCGCCGTTCGTGAAATTACGCTAAGTAGCGACGTCTACTTTGCAGATGACGACGGAATTGTGCCTTCGACGGAGCCCTACATTGGTACCGACCAAAATAAAATTACAAAGACGGTCTACAATTATGTTTTGGACGTGGATGCTGCCGGGCAAATTATCGGCGGAGATTGGCTGGATAGTAACCGGCCCGACTTTATGTGGCGCCAAGAGTTCCACAAACCGACGGGTGACTTTGAAATCTTAGAGAAGATTTACGAGCAATCGGTACACGTCTTTACGAATTCTTAATGTTCGAATGGGGATTGCGCCTTTAGAAGGTGGCGTTGGAACAAAAGTCGGTAGTCTGGCGTCGAGTAAATCAGCGCATACAAATCCAAATTCCCGTGGGAAACTCACCGATAACCTTGGCGCAATAAAAAATAATTTACTTGCGCCATTGCTAAAGAAAAGTTGCCACGCGCAAATGGAACGGCTTGTGAAAACAATTGAACATAGTCGGCAAGGTCGCTGCCCCAAACTTCTATCCCTGCGGTTTTGGGCAGACGACTCAGACGCGTCAGAATCACCGCCATACGAGCCAGATACGTGGGAATTGTTTTAGGATCTGCGTAGAAATGGATAATTCCATAATCAATTCTTCCGCCCACACTGAGTTGTTCATTGATCAAATTACCCACCGCATTTCCGCTCGGTATTCCCTCAATTTCCAGCGGCTGCTCCAAAACTTTTTTGGGGTTTTCGAGGAAATCTTTCGGACAGAAGGGGTCCCGTTGCAAAGTCCTGCTATGAAATATAACAGGAACGGGCCTGATCCGTAGCTCACTTGAGCTCGACTCTACCCCGCCGTCACTGAGGTGTTGACTCAACAGCCGTTCGCGTTCCGTGGGTGAAAAGTACAAACGGTCCCCATTTTGCCCGCGCATTAAAACCTCGTGCTGACGCTTCAGCATTGCGAAAAAAGGCTGCTTCTGATTTTCTTCAAACCAGGGCGCAAACTCAATCCGGAGCGATTGGATGATATTTTCAAGATAGTTCGGATCCTGGATGGGCTCAGCCGGGTTTCGCACAAAGAGCCGAACGATTTCCGGGGAAGTCCACGAAGTTTTTTTAAATAAGGAAGGAAGTAAGGATGCTTGCAGAGCTTCGTCACAAGGGTTGGCCCTGCTCGAAACTCCATAAAAAAATAAAATAAAAAATAAACAAAAGAGCCGCACCATTACTCCCGGAAATTTAGATTTTAGCGCAAAATCTTGGCGCTAAAGGCGAACACTAGGATTAAGTTCTTCAACCCATGAGTATCATTTAAAAGTATTTTAGTCCAGTTTTAATTACTCCGTATCGATAATACGGGTGTCAAAAATACACGTGTCGAGAAACAGCTACGGTAACAGCCGCTCAAAAATCACCATTGGCTCGGCCCACTGGCGGGCAGGATAGGCCGCATTGGTATAGTTTCCTTGAATGCGGGACGAGTATTTTGGCACCAAATCACGGTCAATCATTAAATAGTCTGCGTTTAAAACGAGGGGAGGGTTTGCTTCGGTATGATACGCGGTCTGCTTCACTTCGCCTAAAATCCAGGGTAAGGGCCAAGTGTATTTGCTGATCACTTGAATGCGAAGGGTTTTCTTTAGCTCAGGATTTGCTTTTAACCGGTCGAGTATTTTCTCCAGCGGGGGCATCAAGGTGTGGTAAGTTTGGCCATAAATGTAAGGATGATGATCCGAATCGACTTCATCATACGCAACCGAATAGGCCTGATAGGCGGAAATCATTAGCCCGAGTCCAAAAAAAAGCTGAAGCCCCACCTTGAACTCGTCCCGCTCCATCCACCGGGCTACCCAATACGCACCCACCATGATTAGAACTGTATAAAAGCTAATGATACACCACGGAGTTTTGTAATTCACGATCGAATAGGCCAGCCAAAGCCCAAAACCAATGGCACTTAGTAAGCGGATTTCGGTCGGTATTTTCAGTACCGCAAGCAAGGTCAAACACCACCCTAAAAAGGCAAGCCACTCATACTGAGAAAGGAGCGTAAGCCAATAGTAAAATGGCTTTTGGTGGCCATTTCCATTTGATCCCGTCTCACTCCAAAATGAAAAGGCTCTGAAAAAATTCTCAATCCCGTCGGGGTCACGTCCTAATGCGCTAAAGGAAAGGGCGATAATCACAAACAGGATTGACAAAATGACCACCACTTTAAAAGCAAACGCTTTCCAAAGTACAGGCGTCATTAAAAAGCGCTCTTCCTTCGCTTTGGATGCCTGCTTTTTCTTACCTTTCGCCTTCGACGCGATCAACTCTTCTTCCTTAACCTCCTCCGCACGGGCCACAAACGGAACCCACATTTGGAATGGGGTTGAATTAGAACTTACGCCCGTAAACACTTTGGGCAGGAAATAAATTGCAATCTCGGCAATCAGCGTGGTGCCTAAAAATAAAATAAAATTTTCTTTCAAGCCGGCCATCAATCCAAGAGATACCCCCAAACAGCCGACCGTCTTCCAGTTCAATCCCTCCGAACGCGCGCGCAGCCAAAAATATAAAAAAGAAATGCACGAAACAGTAAACGCGGTCTCGTGGATTGTGTACCGAGAATAAAAAACGCACGCCGGCGATACCGTCAAAAAAAACACAGCAAGCCACGCCGCCCGTTCCCCAATCCAGCGTTTAAATAAAAGAGGCATAAACGTGAGCGCCATTCCAAACAGGATCGGAGGAGTTCTCAGGACTTCCAGAGAGCGTCCAAAAAGCTTCTCGAACAAGGCCAAAATATAGAAAAAAATTGGTCCATGGTAATTACTTGGGTCGTAGTGGTAGTAGCCTTTTTCAAAAAGACCATCGACGAACCATCCGTTTACGGCTTCGTCATGGTGTGGGGGACGCAGCCCTAGTTCGTAAAACCGCAACACCAAAAGAACAAAAACTAGCCCTAACCGTTGGATCATGCTTAAATTCTAAATGAGGATTAAGCTCAATGAAAACAAAATCTCGCAGGGGCGCAAACAAGAACGCTGCCAAAAAACTTACTCCGAGTTTTAATTTCGAAGATCATCTTCCCCTCGGCATCGTCTTCTGCATTTCGATCTTTATTACCTTCGTCTGTGCCCAAATGCTGGAGTGGGATGCGTCGGGAAATTTGATTGCTCACAATTATGGCATGTGGGGGGACTGGTCGGTCCACTTCACCTATATTTCGCAGATCCGCGAGCGCGGCTTAAGTTGGCTTTGGGGCGATAACCCGCTTTTCCAAAGCGCCCCCTTCCAATACCCCTTTTTAAGTCACTTATTCACGGAATTTTTTGCAAAAGTAGGTTCTGTGCTTGGTTTCTGGTCTGGAAACGATGTCGTCAATCCAACGTACCTTTCGAGCATGCTGCTCATCTTTGCCCTCCCCTTCGCACTTTACTCTGGTTTTCGCGCAGCCTCCTTTAAACCGTGGACAGCGGTACTTTCCGTTACCCTTTTTATTTTTGTAGGCGGATTACAATTTTTAAATCAATCCACCGATCCGAACAGCCCCCTGACCAATCAACCAAACGAAACTTACTTCACCAATTTTTTAATTTTTGAGTTTATGCCCCAGCGTGCCTTCCTTTTTGGGGTGGTGGGTTTGACGCTGATCGGAGGCTGGCTTTTAAAAAACCCCTCCATTCAGCGATGCGTGACTGCACTTGTTATTTTTCCCTTCTTTTTGCTCCTTCATGTTCACACATGGATTGCGCTGGCCTTTTTGCTCCTTTGCTTTTTTCTCTTTCCAGAAAATGTCAGACAAGGGCGTAAGAACGCATTTTTATTTGGTGCTGCAACCGCAGTGTTATCCGCCATTTGGATGAAGGTTTTTTTATTTCGAACCCCAATGCCTGAAAATCTTCACGAGAATTGGACCATTTGGAGCCCAGGATGGTTTCCAGAAGTCACCAACGTTTTTTGGTTTTGGCTTTATCAAACGGGAATTCTTCTACCCTTGGCCGGATATGGGTTTTACCTTTCGCGCGAAAACTTAAGGATTAAACCCTACTTTATGGCTGGCCTGGGGCTTTTTGTTTTTGCTTTTTTCT
>CAIMNF010000038.1 GCA_903842755.1 Oligoflexia bacterium | reverse complement strand
TCAAATCTACGAAGGCACCTCGCAGATTCAACGCCTGATTATTGCAAAAGAAATTTTTGACCGGAAATAACGGGGATCGGCCATCCGGAAAATACTTCGTTTCTAAAACTTTTTAAGCTTCAGGGGGCGTCTTAACGTCCTTCTTCTTGTAGGGCTGTTTTGATCCGGAGGTAACTTTCGTACCGAGGTAGGTCTTCAATGGGGAGACCTTTTTGTGAAGCCTGATAAAGCTCAGGAAAGTACTGGATCAGGATTTTAGGGTCGATTTTATACAGACCGAACTCCTTAATGCCTGGAGTATCAATGAAGCGAGACTGGTCAGGGCCTTCAATTAAGGTAGAGACGGTCGTTGTGTGCTTTCCTTTACCAGTACTCGTATTTACTTTTCCAATTTTACCAAACGCTTCGCCAAAAAGGTTCTGCAGGAGCGAGGTTTTTCCAACTCCGGAGTGCCCGCAAAAAACTGATGTTTTTCCGCGTATTAGGTTCTGAACGACCTCAATCCCCGAACTGTTCTGGGTGGAAATCGGATAACAACGGACCCCAAAATCTTCGTACACTTGCCACGGTTTTTCGCTTTGATCTTTTGCCAGGTCCATTTTATTGATCACCAGGGCCGGGGCAATTTCGGCCTCAATCGCTGCAATTAAAAAGCGATCAATCAAGCCCGGCGAAAAATCCGGCTCCCGCAGCGACGCCACAATCACCATAAAATCTAAGTTTGCAGCCAGCGTATGCAAAACCTTGCCCTCGCGGCCAGGTGCCCTGCGCTGGATGCAGTTTTTACGGGGCAAAATTTCTTCAATCACACCGTCTTTGCTGCCCAGGATTGTTACCATGACCCGGTCTCCCGGTGCCACGGGCGAACGCTCGCGCCACTCGGCCTCTCGATCAAACACTTGGGCCCGGCGATAAGTGCAAAGCCGCTTCTTAACGCTCGGTTTGTCCACGCCGTTTGCCGTTTCATCGTCAAACAAAACGTTACACATTTTGGGATACACTTCGCTCACGACGCCTGCATGGGTTAAACTCTTTGGGAGAGAAGTGGTCATGGTTTTCTTGCCAGTATCGCGGCTACTCGAGTGTCAAAATCCTTGTACTCGCGGTATTCTTTGATTTGGAAGTCTTTTAGGCCTTCTTTTAATTCGCCAGACTTGACGGCAAAGTCGTCGGGAACCCGTACCTTATTTAAAATTTTTGAATCCTGTTGATCGAGCTTATTGTAAAAAATAAGGTAACCGCCCCTTTTCACCGCGCGTTTAAATTGCGATAAAAGCACTTTGTCGTAATACAAGCAGACCACGACCAAGTCATAATAATTTTCTTGAAAATGGAAGTAGTGCAAATCCTGAACGATGGCCTTAAAGCTCACTTGGGCGCTCTTTGCATTGGCCAAGGCTTTCTGTACGGCTATCTCCGAGTAATCGATGCCTTCAACTTGAAAACCGTTTTTAGCAAGATAAATGGCGTTTCGCCCTTCACCCATGGCAGGCACCAAGGCCCGCCCTCGGGTAATGAGGTGGAGGTGTTCTTTTAAAAACGAAATCGGTTCCTTGCCATAAAGGTCTGATTTGTTCTTATAAAAATTGTCCCATGCGTTCTTATCGTCTTCGGCGCTTACTCCGGTGACGGCCTCGTAGGTTGCGGTATTTACGGTGCTATCACCGCCTGCGCTCCTGTTCAGTTTGCCTGCCAGGGCAGTCGAGCCCTGAACGAAGCCAGCAAAGAAAAGAAGCATCAAATTTAAAAATTTCACAACGTTAGTGTAAGGCTTAGTGTACAGCAGGGCAATGCCAAAACGGCTACTCCGCTTGGGGTGTCAATTATTTGCGCTCGAATTCAGCCCGTTTGATCGATACACTAAAAGAGAAAGAAAGAGGCCCATTTTTGAAAAGCTTACCCACCTCCCGATACCTGCGGTTTTTCACCATTTTTATGGTGGGGTTTCCGGTGTTTTATTTGTTATTTACGGCGCTTATTTTTGAACTAAATTCGAAAGGTGTTTTAGCATTAGTCCTGTCGCCCTTGTACTACTTGGCGAGTATTTTTTGGGTCATGACGGGCTTTGGATTTAGAAAAATGCGGCAATGGTCGTGGTATACGCTCTGGTTTGCACAACTTTTTGTTTTTTACCTCAATGCATTAAGTTTAGTCAATTACAGTCGTTCCGAAACCAAGGTCCAAGCATTCGTGTTAACGCTATTAATTCAGTTTTATGTTTTCTTTGCGGCAAGCCGCGAAGTGCGAGTCCCTTATCTTTTTCCAAGAATTAAATGGTGGGAGAGTGGCATTGCAGGCATGACTCATATTCGAGTAGAAATAGAAACCACTCATTCGGAAAAGTCCGCGCACCCTGAACCGTCACTTGGGCAAATACTCGATATCAATTTGCGGGGTTGCTTTTTAAAGACGCCCAGAGATTTTCACGAATTTGAAAAAATAAAAATGCGCGGAAATTTTTATGGAACTCCGCTTGAGCTCCCGGGAACCATCGTGTGGCTTGCACAGAGTACAGTGACTCATCCTAAAGGGGTCGGCGTAAAATTTTATGGCTTAGACGGGTTAAGAAAAAAGCACCTAAAAGGTGCGATTAAGCAGTTCTTAAAAGAAAGGGAAAGCTCAGGTGTCATCCCCGCACAAACCGGTTGAGGCTCAACAGTCGCACGAGTTTTTCTTGGAAGTTGCGCTCAATTTGGCAAAAAGCGCGGCCGAAGTAAACGAAGTTCCCGTGGGCGCAGTCGTCGTGCACGAGGGGGGAGTGATTGCGCGCGGAAAGAATACGCGTGAGCACGAGCAGAACCCTTTAGGGCACGCAGAACTGAATGCACTTCAAGACGCGGCAAAAAAATTAAAAAGTTGGCGATTGGTGGGCTGCACCTTGTATGTGACCCTCGAGCCCTGCCCCATGTGCTTGGCCGCCTGCCAGCAAGCACGAGTCAAAAAAGTCGTCTACGGAGCGAAGGATGAAAAAGGGGGCGCCCTTTGTTTAGGCTTCCATGTTCATCTGGATCCCCGAACGAATCACCGTTTTGAAGTGGAGTGGGTCCCGCACGCGGCGAGTTCGAAAATTTTAAAGGATTTTTTTGCGCAAAAAAGAAGCGAGAAAAAAACATGAGATTGTGGATCGTGCACTTGCTGCTTGGTTTTTCTTCTGGAATTCCGCTCCTTTTAACGGGGTCGACGCTTCAAGTCTGGATGACGGAATGTAAAATTGACCTCAAAACAATTGGTGCGTTTGCGCTAGTGGGCTTGCCTTATAATTTAAAGTTTTTGTGGTCGCCGTTTATGGATCGCTATACGCTGCCGTTTTTGACCAGGCGGCGGGGATGGATGTTGCTTTCGCAACTGGTGCTTGCACTCGCGATCATTTGCCTTGGGTGTTCTAATCCGTTAGATTCGGTCCTAACCACGGCAATTCTGTGCATCTTGGTTTCGTTTGTTAGTGCCAGCCAAGATACCTTGATTGATGCTTATCGCAGAGAAACGTTGAGTGTCGAACAAATGGGGTACGGGTTATCGCTTTATGTGGCGGGGTACCGAGTGGGAATGCTTGTGGCGGGCGCGTTTGCGTTGTTGATTGCGGATCGGTATCACCTTTCTTGGAGCTTAATTTATACGATAGTCGCGTGTTTTTTAGGATTAGGCATCGTCGGAACACTTTGGGCGCCCGAAAATCGGGATTCGGTGAACGCGGCTCCACAAACGCTAAAAGAAGCGGTTTTTGATCCGTTTGTTGATTTTTTCTCGCACCGGGGGGTGTATTGGATTTTGGCTTTTTTGTTGCTCTATAAGCTTGGGGATAATTTATCGAGCGCAATGACTGCGCCGTTTGTCATTCAGCACGGATTTAGCAAAACCGAATATGCGGCTGCAGTTAAGGGAGTTGGACTTACTTCTACCCTGATTGGCGGGTTTGTGGGTGCATGGGTGCTTGCCAAAATTGGGCTTAATCGTTCGCTTTGGGTTTTTGGGATTCTTCAAGCGCTTGCCATTTTAACGTTGATGGGGCTTGCGCTGGTTGAAAAAAACTTGGTCATGCTTGGCGTAGCCATTGCCGCTGAAACCTTTACCGCTGGAATGGCCGTACCCGCATTTGGGGCATTTATTGCATTTCTGACCAATAAAAAGTTTACAGCAACCCAATACGCGCTGTTGAACAGTCTCGTTGCAATCCCGCGTACTTTGGCCTCGGCCCCTTCGGGTTGGATTGCAGCCCACTTAGGGTGGCCCGGTTATTTTCTGTTTTGCGCGCTGATGGCCATTCCCGGGATGATTCTGCTTGCAAGGCTTTCGCCTTGGGATAATTCAAAAAAGGCGTCGGAAGCGCTTATTCACCTTCATAAATAATATTCAATACTTATGGGGCTCTGTCAAAAAAGTCTCATGTTTTTCTAAAATTTGACGATACGGTTTATATGAGTGGTCATTCACATTTTTTATTAGCAAGAAGAGTAGGATCGATCGGGTTAGATCTGTGCATTGAGTTTGGGGGCGGGCTTTTAGGCTCGTATTTTGGTGCAATGGTTGCTGGATTAGTGACTGCTCTTCGGCATCACGACCCCTTAATGATGCAAAGTTCTGTTTCGCGTGGCTTTGGATTTGGCTTTGTATTTTGCACGCTTTCCATTTCCTTTGTAAACCGAGTTTTGATTCAAGGGATTTCGCGGGCCTCGCTCGGCAAGCGGTTTTTTAATTTAGAACTAGTTTCTGGAACCCCATTTACTTGGCCACTGATTTTGAAACGCTGGCTTTTGAGTGAATTATCGATGGCGCTTGGAGGCGTAGGCTATGTCTGGATGTTTTTGAATCCAGAAGCCAAAGCCTTGCATGATTTAATTCTAAAAACGGATGTGGTACCCGCGTTTAGAAATAATTATGCTCTCGCCGCCGAATACCACGACGAACGCGAGTCTTTCCCTATTCCCCAATATGCAGCCAAAATTATCGTTCTTACGAACGAAGCCGCAGAGCGGCCAATGGCAAGCGTAATTCGACTTCCTGTAACCTTTAAAGGCTCCGAGCAAGGCGGAAGTGTTGTTGCGAGCGGTGGTCAAACCCCAACTCTTGCGCAAGTTTTAGAATTGCGGCCTGATTCTGAACAGGAAGCAGATCAAGAACAAGGCGCTTCGGTGGAAGGCCAACAAGACAAAATTAAAGAAGAGCTTAAAAAGGCGTCTTAAAAAATGACCGGAAAAATTTTTTCTAAATTCCAGTCACAAAAACACAATATTTTCCAAAAACACCAAGCATGGATTTATATTCGTGGTCCACGCTACTGACAATGGTAATGGCGCCGTCTTTCATTGCTGTGGACAAAGTTGCATCTCCGACCGAAAACAGCCCTAAATAGTTTGAAGCGCAAGCCGACCCTCGCTTTTTACCCGCTTGATTTGCGGTCACGAGCTTGCTCTCTTTTACTTCCGTATAAATAAATCCATAACCGGTATTGGAGTTATAACCCGTCGTCGCGCATGCGGAAAATAAAAGTGCGCCAGTGGTAAGGCTCACGACAGTGGTAAGGCTCACGACAGAGGCCAGGGAAGGAGCCAGGGCAGAAATCATGTTCAATAAGTTTTTCATACGGAAAGTGTCTTGAGGAGCACCGAGAAAGTCAACGATAACTCTTGAGCTGCAGGATTGAGCCAAGTTTTTTAGTTGGGCCTAGGCGATCGTTTTGCCGTGCGTGCCCAGCATAATTAGCCGTGCCATCGTTCATTCCCTTATGTTAAGGTAACCCCATGAACTTAACCTCAAAAATTTACATTGCAGGCCACCGAGGCCTGGTGGGCTCGGGCATTGTAAGGGCCCTCCGCGAAGCCGGTTATCAAAACTTAGTCATGCGAACCCACCAAGAGCTTGATTTAACGCGCCAATCCGAAGTCGAAGAGTTTTTCGAAAATGAACGCCCCGCCGGGGTAATTGTCGCTGCCGCAAAGGTAGGCGGTATTTTAGCCAATCAGAGTTTCCCTTCAGAATTTTTGTATGAAAACCTGATGATTGCAAGCAACGTGATTCACACCGCCGCAAAACAAAAGGTCGAAAAGTTATTGTTTTTAGGCAGCTCCTGCATTTATCCAAAATTTGCCCCCCAACCCATCCAAGAAAAGTCCCTCCTGACGGGCCCCCTTGAAAAAACCAACGAAGCTTATGCAATCTCAAAAATTGCGGGCCTAAAGCTCACAGAATATTATAACACTCAGTATGGTCTGAAATTTATCTCGGCCATGCCCTCGAACCTTTATGGCCCAGGAGATAACTTTCATCCGGACCATTCGCACGTCATCCCAGGCCTAATCCGACGCTTCCACGAAGCCAAAATGAACCATTCGCCCGTCATCAAGGTCTGGGGAACCGGAAAACCCTTGCGTGAGTTTTTATACGTCGATGATTTAGCCGCAGCAGTTTGTTTTTTGTTTCAAAACTACGAGGCACCCGAGTTGATCAACATCGGTACAGGCGACGAAGTGACGATCGCAGAGCTTGCGCTGTTGATTAAGCAGACGGTGGGGTACGAGGGCAAGATTGAATTTGATGAGGGGTTTCCGGATGGTACGCCTCGGAAGGTGATGGATTGTACTCGGATTCGGGGGTTGGGGTGGGGGCCGAGGGTTGATCTTCACGCGGGATTAAAAAGTACGTACGAATGGGTATTGCGCACAGGCGCACTAAAATAAAGTGAGTTTTTATCGGCCAGAAATAGATGGTTTAAGAGCGATCGCAGTATTGGCGGTCATTGGGTACCACCTTTTTCCAACGGTTGTGCCGGGTGGGTTTATTGGGGTAGATGTATTCTTCGTCATTTCGGGCTTTTTGATATTTTCTCAGATTTTCACTGAACTTAAGGACGGTACTTTTCAATTTAAGTCTTTCTACAGTAGAAGAATGCGCCGGCTTTTGCCTCTGTTTGTTTGTGTAAGCCTGGTCGTGTCGTTAGTGGCGCTCATTTTTTTAATTCCAAATGACTTAAACTATTTTTCAGCAAGTCTACTCGCTGCATGGAGCTTTGCTTCAAATTTTTTCTTCTCGATGCTTTCGGGCGGTTATTTTGAGCCGCGGAAGGAAACTTTCCCTTTTTTGCACACGTGGTCGCTTTCGGTCGAAGAGCAGTTTTACTTTTTTTTTCCGCTCCTCCTTTGGCTAAGCTATCGAATGAAAAGAATTGGGGTAGCCCTTGGTTTATTCTTCGGAATAACTTTGCTTTACTCGATTCTAATAGAGCACGGCGCTAATTTTTATTTTTCAAGCATACCGCGAATGAACGAACTCTTGATGGGCGCTCTTACCGCTTGGATTGCATCGAAAGTTCAATTTCGGGCTCGAATTTTAACGGTTTTAGGATTGTTCATTATTGCGGGTTCGATATTTCTCTTTAACGCTAAAGTCGATTTTCCTGGCGTTAATGCAATGATCCCCTGCTTAGGAGCGGCATTGCTGCTGTGGCCGAGTTCGACGGGTGGATTAGTAGGGGAAACGCTTAGCTCCGGACCTATGCGTTTTCTGGGTCGGATTTCGTATTCGTTATACCTCTGGCACTGGCCGGCGATTGCTTTCTTTAAGAGCGTGGGAATGAGCCTTGGCACTTTTGGAAACGTCACTTTTATTGTAGGTCTCGGAATCGTTTCTACATTGAGTTACTCTTATATTGAAATGCCGTTCCGAAAAACCCGATGGGACATTCGTCGGTCCTTGCTTCTCTTGTGGCTTTGCCCATTTGGATTGGCAGCTATCATGTTCAGTGTTTCCTATTTTTCAAAAGGAATGCTGTTTCGATATAGCTCCAACGTTCAGACTTTATTAGGAAGTTATTCCGGGGCGCATGATCTTACACGGGTCTGCACTGCAGGTAGAACAACAGCTCCTATCCAAATGAAAGACATTGAAAGAAATTGCGCTTTAGGGACACCAAGCGCGACTGGAGTTGATTTTTTATTGCTCGGTGATAGTCACGCGAACCATTTTAAACCGGCCTTGGAGGAACTTGCGGTAAATGCGCAGAAGAGGGGATATTATTTGGTCCTTGGATCATGCAACTTAAGTACGGACCCTAAAAGTGCCGAGTGTGAACGATTCTGGGATCAAGTGAAGACGTTAGTCCTAACGCTTAATCCAAGATTAGTTGTTCTTGGGGGCGCTTGGACAGAAAGTGCCCAGGCCTTAGATAAAATTCCTCGCTGGATAGAGTCAATAAAACGACCGGACTTAAAGTGGGTCATTTTTAAAAGAATTCCCACTTCTACGGAAGACCTGTCGCGTTGTCCATTAAATGTAGCGTTGGGGCGCGAGCACTCAGAGGTTCGTTGCACCTTCCCACGGACTCAAGCAAGCACGCGCTCAAAAATATCGGATCAATTTATAGAAGGCCTAACCGTAAACCCAAAAGTGGAAATTGTAGATCCGAAAGAATTTTTTTGTGACGATCAAAATTGCAAAACCGAAATTGGAAACCTGGCCGTTTTCCAAGATCATGATCATCTTAATGAGTCGATTTCTAGGCGGTATGCGAGGTATTTGATTGAAAAAGGAAAGAATTTTTTGTCTCCATAGTTCGTTTTGCAAGAAAGCCTTGATCGTCGAGTTCGCGCTTGACTGCCTCTAGAGTACAAATCATCTTAATGCTTATGAAAATACTATTCATTATAAACTTGGGAATCGTTTTTTTTCTTGGCATTACAAACCGCTGGCGGACTTTCATGGAAAGTATAGATTTAGTTCATGCAGTCGACGTCCTTTTATATCTTAAAATTGCTTTTAATGCGCCTCATTTCCCCCATGAACCCATTACAGGACACCATGCCCAACGGTTTTTTATTCATTTTTTAGCCGGAATTTTGAGCCAATTTTCGCAGATGGACCTATTTCTAGTCTATCGTGGGCTTGGTCTATTATTCGTTTTAATTTGTTTTATCTTTTCGAATCTAATCTTAGAGAAATTAAAAGTAGCATTGAATGTCCGTGCATTGCTATTAATCCTACTTTTAACAAACCCTTACACAATTCGATTCTCGTTATTGGTGCCTGGAATGCTTCAGGATTTATTGTTTTTTACCTCATCGTTAGTTCTTTTTTATGGATTACTTGCGGGTAGGGTTAGTATTGTGCTCGTGAGTTGTCTTTTTGCCGCATTAGGGAGGCAAACAGCCATAATGTTAGTGCCGGGAACAATCATTTGGATCTTGTATGGTTCGGCCTGGACGCCATTACCCTGGCGAAAGTTGTTTGCGACACTCGTAGCGATCCTCACTTTTGGAACATTTATTGGAACAATAGAGTTGTCAAAGGGATTTAGCTTACCCACTTTGGATGCCGAACACCTTATTGCCATTTTCTATTGGTTCAAATCTTCAGATAGAGGCATAACCACACTATTAGATTTCGCCTTTAGGCTAGCTGTACCTTGGTTCTCTTATCTCGCAATTGCGCTGACCTTTTTTAAGAGAAAGGTAAATTTTTCACCTGAACTTGGAGCCTCCATTTTAATCGCCTTAGGCATATTTTT
>CAIMNF010000037.1 GCA_903842755.1 Oligoflexia bacterium | reverse complement strand
CATTCGCGCCGACGACGAATTAAATCGCCTTCTTTTTGCTCGCGAGTGTCAAGCACTCGGTCTTCATTATGTCCGCAGTAAGGGCAACGCATGAAAATTTTTCCTTCTTCCTTCTAACCTAGGGGGCGAACGAGAGAAGCGTCAATTTCTTTTGCCAGAGCTCTCCATTTTGCGGTAAGTCAAGGCCATGAAAACACTGAAATTAAGCCTTATTTTCAATATGGTTTGGACGCTTGGAGCCTATGTCTCCGGAGGCCTGTCTCTCGCGGAGGCTCAAGCGGTCGGTCGCGAAGCCGCCCAAAAATATTTTGTGGCAGATTCGGAGCTGAAAGAGCCGTCCACAAATCTACTCATGATTCATTACGGGCAATTTGTGAACTCCGACGCTTATTCATGGGCGGATCAAAGCCCCGTCGACGGCGCGGGTTTGTCCACTGTGGGAGTGACCTACGGACTTGATCGCTGGTCAGGGTTTGATGTGAACATTCGTGTTGATATCATGAACTATAATGTGGGCGGAACAGCGGCCCAGCAGTTGGCCGTTATGCCTCTGATCACGTTTCCTAGATCGCAAAGTAAATTTCCAATCTATTTTGGAGTCGGCGCCGGTCCTGGAATTTTCACGCAACAGCTGACCAATAAATCCGCTTTGGCTTTGGATTACGAACTCTTGGTAGGAGCCCGATTCACGGATCTTTATCAAGGAGTGGGCACCTTCATAGAAGGCGCCATGAAAAATGATTTCTTTGCCCTCTCCACCGGCCAATTTATAGGGACGGCCTTAGAGTTCGGCCTGGTCTTCAGCCTCTAATGAAGGACAAGATTCATCCGCACCTTCTGCTGGCAGCTGGCCAAGCCCTTGAGGAAATTTTTTTCAAAGGTCTCCATGCTGAAAAAGTCGTAGAGCGTTTTCTTTTTCAAAATAAAAAATGGGGAGCCCGCGACCGGCGATTTTTTGCGGAAACAGTTTACGAATGCGTCCGCTGGTGGCGGCGCCTTGGCTGGTTGTTGGATAAGGAAGAACGTCCCGAGGAATGTCTTTCTATCGTGCTGGCCTGGCGAGAATGGCGAACAGAAGACGGGCAAGAAGTTGAAAAGCTGCTGGGTACGAGTCGAGGTATTCGTCTCAATATCGATTGGCAAATTTTGCGAGCCAAACTTAAGCAGGAGCCTCCCATGGTGGTGGCGGAATCTATTCCGGACTGGTTGAACGAGTGGGGTTTCGCAGGTTATTCCGAACGGTGGCCTGCACTACTTCGGCATCTCAATACGAAAGCGCCGGTGGATTTGCGTGTGAACACGTTGAAGGCCCGTGTTGAGGATGTCATCTTGCGAATGCAAGCTGAAGGCATTGAGACCCTTTCTACATCCAAATCCTTACCCACCCTCACTCTTCCAGAGAGGAAAAATGTTTTCGCATCTCAGGCTTACAAAGACGGCCTTTTTGAGGTGCAAGACCGAGGTTCGCAAATTTTAGGTTTGCTATTGCCAGTCGAGCCGGGGCAACGGGTTATCGACGCTTGTGCCGGCGCCGGAGGGAAGACGCTGCAGCTTGCCGCGCGCATGGAAAACAAAGGCAAAATTATTGCCATGGACATTCACGAATGGAAACTGCAGGAGCTTCGTAAGCGAGCCTCCCGTGCCGGTGCAAGCATCATCGAAACTCGTTTTATCGAAAACTCAAAAACTGTTAAGCGCCTTGAAGAATCTGCCGACGCCGTCCTGTTGGATGTTCCTTGCAGCGGACTGGGAGTGCTGAGGCGCCACCCCGACAGTAAATGGAAACTTTCACCGGATGAGATTTTACAGCACAATCAAACCCAATCTGATATTCTCCGTCGCTATTCAAAAATGGTAAAGCCCGGGGGCTATTTGGTGTACGCGACCTGCTCAATATTCAAATCGGAAAATCAAGACATTGTGCAATCGTTTTTAGCAGAAGAAACTACAGAGGGACGGTCTTCGTGGAGTCAAGAATCTGAACTCATCGTGGACCCCGTGGAGTGCGCAAGTGATGGATTTTTTGGTTGCCTCCTGCGAAAATCGCGGTAACTTAACCTCATGTTGTTGGCCTTCGATCCGTTCGTGTTTAGAATTTTTGGTGATTTCGGCGTGCGCTGGTACGGATTGATATACTGGTTCTCCTTGGGGAGCAGTTTTTTATTGCTACGTTGGATAGCGCCGCGCCAAAACTTAGGTCTTGCCAGCGAAATGGTTTTCAATTTTTTAATGAGCATGACCTTGGGTTCACTTCTCGGCGGACGCTTGGGCTATTGTTTGCTTTACGATCCATCGCTGTTGTGGAAGTTTCGTGAGGCTCTGCCGTTCTGGGGGCTTCTCGCCTTGAACGAGGGGGGGCTTTCCATCTATGGCGCCATGATTGGAGCATGGATGGCGGCGGCCCTTTATTCTTGGAAATACCGACTCAGCTTACCTTATCTTTTGGATCT
>CAIMNF010000036.1 GCA_903842755.1 Oligoflexia bacterium | reverse complement strand
TCTCGCAACGTAGAAAGGAGGCTAGACAATTTACTCGAGATAAGAGAAGAAAACACTGGACTCAAGAGGTTCTGAACGGTTCACAGGAACTTATCTAAATTAAAACCTCAAACTGTGTCACCCGTGCGCGGACAGCATACCATGGTCATTTCTTTGAAGTCTTTGATGTATTTTAGGTCAATGGGGATGGAGTAATGAACAACGTATTGGGGGCCGATCGCCGGAACGAGAGCATAAAGGCAGTAACCCACACCCAATGTAAACGTTGCTTGAAACGCAAATCGGTCAAATGGCTTTTGATCCGAACGCAGAAATAAACTAAAAAATAAACCAATCAGCAAAACGCCGTACATGCTGTACGAAAGGGCAAACCATTCCGAAAGGGGATTGCAAATCAGACGTTGCAGGAATAGCAGGGGATCGGTCCCCCCAAATAGAAAAAGATCGATTTGGTGCAAAGCTGCATCTTGGTCATTTAGGCCCAATGCTTTAATGGTCGCTGGGACGAGCGGGTAAAGAAGAGTAATTGCAAAAAACGGCAGAGCCCGTCGCACGGAGTATAAACTGTTTTGCGCTTTTTCGCGTTTTAGCTTTAAGAACAATGTAGCAATGAATAAGATGGAAAAAGCCTTCCATGGATAAGCGGCGAAAGGCGCAAAATCAAGGGGCGACGTATGTTTAGAAAGGGCGATCGCCACCCCGTGAATGGTCAAGAAAACAACGATTAGCCATTCGCTGGGTAACAAAAGTTTCATTTTTTGATTAGCGGCTCAACTACACGGATGGACATCATTGCCTTTTCGGCCCAATCGGATTTTGAAGGGTTTTGATCCGAGAGTTGGTTTGCTAGTTCCAGTAACGACTTGAAGTGCTGGACTGCAGCCACATATTTTTTTTGCCGAAATTGAAGTTTTCCAAGTAAAAACTCCTGATGGGCACGTTCGTTTTGTTCTTGTTCCAAAACAGGAACGGATAGAAATTCGGCCGAGGTTTCAAAATCCTTTTCATCGGTCAGCCAATCCGCAAAACGCAGTCTGGCTAAAGTCGGAAGCGCGTGGATTCCATTTTTTTCGACAAAAGTCGCTACGGTATAAAAACCTGCTTCTGCAAAAATTTTTTCACCTAAGGTTTTATAAATCCAGCCGCCCATTGAAGCATCCAAGGGTTTACTACTTCCAAAATACGATTGCGCATAAGTCCGCGCCAAATCCGGGTGAATAAACTCTTCGCCAAGGTCTTTTTTTAATTTTACTCGCAGGTGTTCGGCAGCGCTCATGTGCCCTAAATCATGCAAGAAAAATAGCGGGAGTTCAAGTTGATTGTGGGAGTGTAATGGTTAACCGAGTTCCAGGCTCCGGTGTACGTGCTCCGACTTCGAGCGTTCCCCCATGCAAATCTGCAATGGATTTCATGATCACTGAGCCCAGCCCTAAGGAAATCTGCGGATCGACATCAAATGCTGAACTTCGGTTTTGTAGGTTTGTGCCAAATTGTGCTTGCGCTTCTGGAGTAATGCCTGGGCCGTTATCTTCGATGAAGAGTTTGATTTGGGATTGCTCGACGATTAAATTGAGTTTTACTTCGTCTTTCGTATATTTGGCGGCATTTTCAAGCGCGTTTCGGATCATTCGGTGGATGAGTACGGAATCGCCCGATACGGTGGCAGCTTTTGTAGCATTTAAATTTAAATGCGCTTGCCAATTCAAATGATCAAGTCTTGGATTGGTGGAACGTTGTTTTAGTTCGTCGTGAATGAGGCTTGCTAGGTCAATTTGCTCTGTTGATTTTTTGTAGCGGGGTTCGTCGAGGTTTGCCACAAAAAGAAGGTCTTCGACGAGGCCAACAAAATAAGCAAGCTCTGCACGAATCATGGAGAAAAACTCTGTGCGATCTTGAGGAGGGAGTTCGTCATAATGATCGCTAAGCGTTTCGATTGAAGTTCTCACACTCGTCAACGGCGTGCGCATATCGTGCGCGAGTTGTTCTAATAAGTTTTTACGTGCGGATTCGGTCTTTTGAACCTGTTGGACTAAACGTTCAATTTCTGCAGCCATTCGGTTAAAATCGGTCATTAGGCTGCCAATTTCACCCACGCGTTTAATTTCAAAACGGGCTGCAAGGTCGCCTTTTTCAAGACGAGCGAGAACGGTGCGCGCTTCCATTGATTTTCGTTTTAAGTAAAAATAGGTGAATCCGACTGCAGAAAGTGACGTAAATGCAGTCAAAAAGAAAAACAATGCAAGCTCCACCGAAAAAAAACCGCGCAGAGGATGCAGGTGCCGGTATTCGATGAGTAGGAATCGGTCTGGTGTTGAGTTCAATCTCACGATACCGTAATCCGGATTGACACTAAACCATGGGTAGTGGAAATGCGCTTCGTGGACGGCTTCGGGAAGGTCTATTTGGCTAAAATTAAATGGAACTTTTTTAGCGCGGGAGCTGGTGTCGACCACTGCTCCCTCTTTGCTCAGAACCCATAAGTCAGAGTTGCGGCCTTCTCGTTGCTGGTAGTCTTGTAAGGTTTCATGGAAGTTTATTTTTTCCACAGACTGAATCATAAACGTGAGTGAGTGACTGGTGGCATCGCTTCCCGCAGCTTTGGCCATTGATCGAACGGTAACGAAAGAGATGAAGGCCAAAAATAATGTGATGGCCAAGCCAAATCCTAACCAGCGGGACCATTTCCTAAAAGAGTTCATTGGGGTGCAATTTTTTCGAGTTTGTAGCCCACTCCATAAACCGGAACGATTTGTAGTGTGGCGGGTTGGGCTTCCTTAATTTTTTTACGCAGATGACTTAAATGGGAATCGACGGTGCGATCGTTGATGCCTTGGTCTTTATGGAGAGCCCCTAGAATATCACTCCGAGTGATGGGCTCACCGGGGCGATTAATCAATAACCATAAAATTTCGAATTCCCGATTGCCCAAGTGAATTTCCTGGTAATGGATCCATACTTGCCGTTTTAAGGGATCCATTTTAAGTGTTCCATACGAGACGATTGCAGAAACTTTGGATGACTTTTCAATTAATTTTTTGATTCGACTCGCCACTTCAAGTAAGCCAAACGGCTTTCGGACGTAATCGTCGGCACCTTTTTCAAAGCCAGCCACTGCGGTGGCCTCGTCTGTTTTTGCGGTGACCAATAAGATGGGGATGGCAGGATTGACCTTGCGAATCTCGGAGCAGAGGTCAATACCGTTCCCGTCGGGAAGGTTGATGTCTAAAAGTACGGCATCAAAGGGCTGAGTTTTAAATTGTTCAAGGCCATCGCGGTAGCTTTTACAGACGGCCACGTCAATCCCCTGATAGGGGAGCCCCATTTTAAGTGATTTTGCGATCAAATGATCGTCTTCTACCCAGAGGACACGATGGTTACTCTTCATGGCAGCAGGACTCTGCCATAGTTTGGGGGGGAAGGCGAAGCATTTTTTAAAAACCCTTTTTGAAAAATAAACGGGTGCCGCAGTGGGTTTTTGTAAGGTTAAACTGCGGTCACCCGTTTTTTAGGTCACGAACAATTTATCCTAAAAGTTTTAACGCAGAGGTCGCGTTTTGGTTCGCTTGGCTCAACACGGCAACACCTGCTTGTGAAAGAATGTTGCTCTTGGTGAGTTCGGAAGTTTCCGTTGCTACATCCACATCAAAAATCCGGCTTCGTGCAGAAGATAAATTTTCGTCATAGATTTGTAAGTTATTGACCGAAGAGGTGAGTCGATTTTGCAATGCGCCCACTTCAGAACGGTTTTCGGAAAGAATCTTGATCGCATTATCGATTTTCCCTAAGTTCATTTGAGCAGACTCTTTGGTCAGTGTATTTAAGTCTTCGATTCCCAAGGCGTCTAATTTAAGCGAAAGCTTTTGCGCATCGTAGGTAAACCGATCGTTTTCTGGTGAATTATTTAAGCCGACTTGGATTTCAAGTTTGTCGCCTTCGCCGGCAAGTAATTTACGGCTATTAAACTCGGTAGAAGCGGCAATCCGACCAATTTCGCTGCGAAGTTGGCCCATTTCTTTGTCGATAAATGTTCTTTCCTTATCGCCGATCGTATCGGAAGCAGCTTGGATGGAAAGTTCTCTAAAGCGGACAAGAATGTTGGATACCTCGTTCATGCCCCCTTCTGCAACTTGCACCATCGAGATTCCGTCATTCGCATTGCGGATTGCTTGGCGCGTAGAACGAATGTCCGCACGCATCTTTTCCGAAATTGCTAACCCGGCAGAGTCATCTGCTGCGCGAGCAATTCGTGTTCCGGATGAAATCTTCTGTAACGCACTTTTTTGCGCTTCATTGTTAATGCCCAAATTTCTCTGAGCAATCAGTGATTGTATGTTTGTATTAATTCGTAGACCCATATTCGTATTCTCCCTTTTATTTAAGTTGATCACCACGATCAACTACCTTACATTGAGTTTATCGGTCGGGTATTTTATTTATTGAGTAAAAAAATCAACAAATTTAAAAAAAATTTATCTCCGTAACCTATGGTGATGATGAGCTTATTTTGTAGTTTTAAGTGTCAAAACCCTGACCGAAATAGAGTCAAAAACCTGCCTTCAATTTTTAAATTAAATTTACGTAATGTACGCGCATGAGGTCGATTTCTTGAGCAGAGAACGCGGAATGGATATGATAAATTTGTAGAATGGACAATCGTTGGAGCAAACTCCTGGCTTGCTGTTTAATGGGTTACCTTTTTTCTTGCGTGGCTTGGGCCGAAAAAAACGAAGACCTAGACCACGCAGCACACATTTATCAGCGACTTGCATTTGGCCCAAGGCCAGGCGACGTAGAAAAACTTGCGGCCGGTGGCCAAAAAGCAATTCATCAATGGATCGAAGAACAATTGCATCCTGAAAAGTTTAATGATCCGCAAGTGGAACTGAGGCTCAGTCGCTTAAAAAGTATTCACATGAGTATGGAGCAACTCAAAGAAAACTACGACTATTTGAACGAGCTTGCCAAAAAAGCGGGGATTAATCCTGATCTTTTTAATAAAGACGAAAACGTGCGAAAAGAATTTCGAAAGAAAACAGGAGATGACCATCTCCTTGAAAAAGTGGAAGAGGAACTCGTTTCCGCGCGACTCATTCGTGCGGTGGAAGGACATCATCAGCTCGAAGAAGTGTTGTTCGATTTTTGGTATAACCATTTCAATGTAGATCTCACCAAAGGGCAAGACCGCTGGCTGGTCACTCCTTACGAAAAAGATGCACTTCGACCCCACTTGTTTGGAAAATTTAAAGACTTATTAAAGGCTACGGCCAAACATCCGGCGATGTTATTTTACCTAGATAATCACCTCAATAAGCGGGATGGGGTAAATGAAAATTACGCACGCGAAATTATGGAGCTTCATACGTTAGGCGTAGACGGCGGCTATACACAAAAAGACGTTACCGAGGCTGCGCGCATTCTCACCGGTTGGAGCGTGGATGATTTTAGCGATCCAAGCTTTAAATTTAAAGAAAAAGTGCACGACCGTGGCGAAAAGAAAATTTTAGGGCATACTTTTCCCGCCGACCGCGGAGAAGAAGAAGTGGAAGAGTTTTTTGACCTCATTGCAAGTCATCCAGCGACCGCTCACCATATTTCACTAAAACTTTGCCAATTTTTTATTCGGGACAATCCACCGGAGGAGCTCGTCAAGAAGGTCGCACAAAAGTTTAAAGAGAGCGATGGTGACTTGCGGGCAATGTATGCGACTATTTTTAATAGCCGTGAGTTTTGGAATGCCGAAAACCGTGAGGCAAAAATAAAATCCCCATTTTTTTATGTGGTCTCGGCAATTCGTGCAAATGGGGGCGAAGTAGATTTTAAATCGGAAGTGGGTCGCTATTTGAATGAGTTGGGTGAGCCGCTGTATCGCTGCGCGCCTCCGACGGGATATTCAGATAAAATTAATGCATGGGTGAATCCAGGGTCCTTGGTTTTAAGAATTAATTTTGGGTTGAAACTTGCTGCAAACCGGGTGGAAGGTGTCTTCGTCCAATTGCCGCATTTCGATCATGTTCCAAAAACACCTTTGGAATTGGTCCACCAAATCGCCGCTCGCTTAATCCACTCTCCGCTTTCCGAGACTTCTAAAAAAGTGATTTTAAAAGAGTTCGATGCGGGTGAAAGTACGATTGCAGATGATCAAGTTCGTCCGATAGCAGAAGCAAAAGCGGTGGGCTTGATCTTGGGATCGCCCGAGTTTCAAAGGAGATAAGCAATGATGAATCGGCGAACGTTTTTGAAAAAATCGGGTTTTGCGTTTCTTGCTCTCCAAAGTTTACCGACGACGTTGATGAAGTCGTTGATCGCTGAAGCGGTCGAAGTCCCGAAAAAAAAGGGGAAAGTATTCGTTTATATTTTTCAACGCGGGGGTATGGATGGGCTTTCCCTTTTGGCGCCGTATGGCGACTCCAATTATTATGACTTAAGAAAAAATATTGCGCTCGCCGTAACTGGACCCAGGCCCGCACTAAAACTAGACGATCATTTTGCGCTAAACGCAGGAATGGCCGGGTTAAAAAAATATTGGGATGAAGGCACTTTAGCGCTTATTACACAAGCGGGCTCGCCGGATGCGGGCAGGAGCCATTTTGATTCACAAGATTATATTGAGTGGGGAACTCCGGGGGACCGCAACACTCCCGATGGTTTTTTAAATCGCACCATGAGCAGTTTGGATCCGATTAAAGCTTCGCCCGTAAGGGCAATTGCGCTCCAGTCCAATATGCCGCGCGTTTTAACAGGTAATTTTCCAGCACTTTCGATGAACAATTTACGTGACTTTGGGATTCAAGGGAGTTTAGCTCAGCCCGACGAACTAAAGGGATTCGAATCGATGTACCAGTCCGCAACCGATCAAATTTTTAGGGGGCCTGGCAAAGAGGTTTTCGAAGCAACCGAGTTAATTAAGGCGGCTCAATCCGTTCCAGGCGATGATCGCGGTTATCCCAAAAATGGATTGGGTAATCATTTAAGAGATATTGCAAACCTCATCAAAGCGAACATTGGTCTTCAGGTTGCAGTGACGGAAATGGGCGGATGGGATACGCACGTGAATCAGGGGGATCATGACGGGCAGTTGACGGATCGCTTAACCGAGTTATCGGATGCGCTCGCCGCTTTTGCGAAAGACTTGGGCCCCTTGTATGGGGATGTGTGTGTGGTGACCATGACCGAGTTTGGCCGAATGGTCAAAGAGAACGGAAACAAGGGCACGGACCACGGGCATGGTTCGGTGATGATGCTATTGGGAGGTTCGGTTAAAGGAAAGAAAATTTACGGCCAATGGAAAGACCTTTCGAAGAAAAACTTATTCGAAGAGCGCGACGTACCCGTAACAACGGATTTTAGAGCGGTACTTTCGGAAGTCCTGATGGATCATCTGGGAGTTAAGAATCCGTTGCCTATTTTTCCTAAATTTAACTATTCCCCGAAAAATAAATTAAAACTATTCGGATAAGAGCATCTTGCGCCAAATTCAGCGCCCCCTTCCGGGCTTCGTTCTCGCCTTTACTTTTTGCAATTCCGCAGGTTTAAACCCAATTTTTTATCGTAAGTTCATTGCGCAGTCAGTGTAATCGTGGTTTGTGCCGTTTGTGGTCCGATCACGCTCGAATTATCGCACGTCATGGAGAGGGTGAGGTGATAGGTGCCAGGGGCCGGCGCATTCGGGGTAATGCGAACCACCTCAAATTCTCCCCAGGGACCTAAGAATCCGTTCGCATTGCTGACTTGCAAGTCAAAAGAAGTAGCATCGACGGTAAATGCGTTTACATCGCCCGAGGTGACTACGGGGTGACATCCTGTTGCTGAAGCGGTGTCCGCATTATTTTGAATGAAAAAATCAGTTTCGGTCGTCCAACTGGATAGATTTTGTGTCAGCGTTAAGCCAGTGGGGTAATTCCATCGGGGGTTGGGAATGGAGCTCGTTACCGTGAGCGGATTTGCAAAAGTAAACGTGCCGCCTTGTGAGCAGGACAAGCTTAAGTTTGAGGTGAGTACACCAGCAGATTGAGGATTGCTTTTAATATAAAAGGTACACTGGCTCCATGCAGGAACGGTGCTCCCGCAGCTGTTACTTAGAATGTAAAAATCTGCGGAATTAGAAAGAGTCGGGGCTCCACATCCCGTGAGTGGAATGGATAGCGCATTGGCAAGGGTGAAGGTGGCAACGGTTGACGAATCTATTCCCGCTTCTGTGGGCGCAAAGTACCCACTGCCTGCGAGAGTTCCTCCCGGAGAACTAATGCCGGTGACGGCGATGGGAGTGGTGAGTGGAATGACCGACTTACCTGTCGTACACTGTAAACTTAAATTGGCTTGAAGATTTCCAATCGCCAACGGATTTGCTTGAACCCCGACCGTGCAACTTGCGTTGATTCCAATAGGCGAACTGCAGGTGTTTGACACGATGGTAAAGTCGGCAGGTTGATCAACGGAGGCCACACATTGAGTCGCCCCTAGGCTCCCATTTTGAACAATAAAATTTTCTGTGGTGCTCGTGCCGCCAACTGCGATGTTTCCAAAGGAGTAAAGGCCGTTCGGACTGACGATCCCTAAGGTAGTCGCGGTATCGGAATTGCTGACGGGCAGAGTCCCTGTGGGCGAGCTTGATGGAATTGCATTCCCGGCAGAACTCGTTTCAGGTGATGATCCGCCACAGCCGGCCAGTGCAAGGAAAACACATGACTTTCTTAAAATCGAAACGCAGCTTTTTTTGTTTACCCACGAGCGCATCTCTTTTATTATCCTGCTCAAACGGTCTATTTTTCAACCTGCCAATGCCGACGCGGCAAAAATTTCCCATCCCTATGCACAGAAAAACTGCAACCATTAACGCCGTCTTAGAAAGCCAAATCGAGCAGCTGGTTCAACTGGCAAGAACCACTTTTTATGAAACGTTTTCAGCCACCAATTCTCCGAAAACCATGGAGATTCACCTGAATACCATCATCACGACGGATCGGCTCCTGAAGGAATGGAAAGACCCAAAGTCGAAGTTCTTCTTTATAGAAGAGGAACAAGTTCCGGTGGGATTTTTAAAACTTAATTTTTATCCCGCTCAAAGCGATTTGAACGATCCGAATAGTCTTGAATTGGAACGCATTTATATCTTGAAAAGCCATCAAAGGAAGAATTTGGGGCAGCAACTTTTGAATTTTGCGATTGCCCAGGCGAAAGAATCTCGGCTTGATTACCTTTGGCTCGGAGTGTGGGAGCATAATGAAAAAGCCTTGCAGTTTTATAAACGAAATCGGTTTGAACCTTTTGGTCAGCACGTGTTTAAAATGGGGGATGAGGATCAAATTGATTTATTATTTAAACTTATGCTGAATAAAATCTAAAAAAGAATGTCATAAAAGACGCATTCTAATCGAGAGAATGTTCGTGTGATAATGAAAGAAATGATCCACGAAAGGAAACTCGTCTTGAATAAAAAAATACATTTTTTTGTCGCAATGATCCTCATTACCATCATGCTTCCGGCGGTAAATTGCTGGGCTCAAAGCTCTGCGAGCGGAAGTGCCCAACCAGAGGCCAATTCGCCGGAAGGTCAAACGGGACAAAACCCTCCTCCACCCAATGTGCCGGGGGGCAGGGAGCACCATCACCGCCATCATGCTGATCAAAATCAAAGCCAAAATGGGGGAAATCCTCCGCCTCCGCCACCCCCTCCGCCACAAAATGACCAAGGGGCTGGAGGGCAAGGAAAAGGTAACCCACAACCACCACCGCCACCACAGAACAGCCAGAGTAACGGAGGCCAAGGAGGTAGCAATCCTCCTCCGCCACCACCGCCTCCGCCACACAATAGCCAAGGTGCTGGAGCACAAGGCAATGGCAATCCTCCGCCTCCACCACCACCCCCTCCCCAACATCAAGGGCGCTAGAAGCCGAATTGAAGCGTAATGGGAATCGACACGTTTTCAGCGCGAAGAGTAAGTACGAGCGACTCCACGCCCAAGACAAATACGGACCAAAAATGGAGGGCGATTCCTTCCGACAAAGCACCGTGGTTCTTATAGGCTAAAAACCCAAGATAACTTCCGCTGATTGAAGCACCTAAGTGGCCATCCGGGCCATGGGAAAGCGCAAATGCAGCGGTGCTAAAGGGGATCGCAAAAAAGGGAGAGGGAATCCAATGGTACGCTTCGTTTTGAATAAAACCACGGTAGAACATTTCTTCGGGGGCTCCGCTCCCTACCGGATAAAGGGCAAGCTGATTTACAGCGACTCCCGAATTCGAAAATGCGGTTAACTTTTGAATGGGCGAGATTCCCCCATTAATTTGAGACGTGTAATCGAGAACGGTGGCCCCGGTGACAATCAAAAGCGGCGCCCAGACCCAGGGACTGCGCATTACTTCTGCGTTGAAGGGCGCGAGGTATAATTCGCGTGACGAGGTCATGTCTATTCCTTGCCCGGAATCGCCTCCGTATTTTTTATAGGCGTCTCGATACGAGTTAAAGACATCATGCATGTGGGCCTTTAATCCTACTTCTTGCAGAAAAGCGGCAAGAACGGCTTTCGTTTGATCGGCAGCAGATGCGTTGGTGCTTAGGTTAGTATTAGTCAGCGTTTGTGGTCCAAACTGAATGCAGCGCCCGCGGATGTCCTTTTTTTTACAGACATCAACTACGCTCGTTGCCGAGGTAAGTGAGGTACTTAACGCTGGGTAATTTTCCGGAACGCCGTCAATGGTCAGTGGGGATCTAGCCGAGAGCGCGTAGCCAACCCCAAAAGCCCCTACTTCGAAAGCAAACTCTTGAACACCGTAAAGTGATTTTCCTAATAAAAATTGTCCGCCGCCGGGAACAACAGTGTTGAACCAACCCACTTCATGAAAATCGAGCTCGGCACCTTCCGCATTCATCGAATGCTTTGAGGATTGGAGTCCGAAAAAGCAGGTCATCAAAAACCAAATCAAGGATTTACTCCCTCTTAGATTTCAAATCGAATTCCGGTGTACCAAAAATAGGATGTGCTATTCAATACGAGTTGGTGTTTTAGTCGTAAGTCTGCGCCCGAGTGGTAGCCTGCAACAAAGTGGGCCGTGTCGTAGCGATATCCAATCTGCTCGGTAGTGGTTAGTCCAATGGAAGGGTTTTCCGGAAAATAAAGATCACTTTGAATATAAAACCCATTGTGGTTGGGCAGTGTCCACGGATAATATTCAAAAAATAATCCACCGATCAATTCGCGTGACCGTGGAATTGCATCAATCACTACTAGTTCGTGCAGGCCGATTTCTACGTTGGCAAATGGTTTATAAATCAGGCGGATTGGAAATCCATCCACACCAATGTTGTACGGGATGAGTTCTGTTTCAATGACGTTATCCATGACGTGGCCCGATTCATGACTTATCCCTAAAGAAAGGCTAAAATGTTCATCAAAAATATGAACCCAGTTTAGGCCAACCCGTAAGTCCAGTGTTTCTGGCGAAAAGGAAATTCCCTCTAACCTCAAAGTGCTTTCAACACCGGTTTGTGCGTAAAGGTGATTCTGAGGATCTAGAGTCAGAATCGGAAAACTAACGGCCACGGTCCCCACGGTTCTGTTTTCGGTACGCAGGACCATGCCCGTGTAGGGATCATCAAAAATGACGGTACTTGTAGTAGGATCGTTCGGTGCAGTTTCGGGAAGCAAGACTAATCCATAGGATGAGGATTGGATAAAGAATCCGAAAATTAAAGCGATGACGCAAAAATAAGAGTTAACTGCGAAAAAAAATCGATGGTGATGTTCGTGCATGAGTTGTTTCAATGATTCCCCCTGAAATTTACTCATTAAGGGTATCGGAGTTCTGTGTTTGACATGCAGTATAAATTTAAACGATGCCGACTTTAAAGCCGTTCCCTCTTTAATAGTAGGGGACATAATCGCGGCGCGGATGACGAATGAATTTTTGGGCAGAAGGTCGCTCCCAAATTTTCTTAGAATAGGCAGCTAATTGCGGATCGACGGGGTCGCCGTTCTGCAAACAGCGCTGAATCATCAAGGCCGTTTCGGAGTCTGCAATACTCCAGGTAGACTCAAACAAAAAGCTTTGGCCTTTTTTTAGAATACCCAATAAGGCGCGGGTCAAGTCGTCGAACTCTTCTTTCGCTTGAGGGGTCAGGGGGACAGTAGATTTTAGCCCCGAATAAAATAATGTCTCACTCGACCGTTCTTTTCTGAGGCATTGCATTCCGCACCGATACCAACTTAAAAGCATTCGGGCTTGGGCACGGTGGTGAATTTCCTTTGGGTAAAGCGATGGAAATTCGGGGGCTGGAAATTTTTCCTCTAAAAACTCTAAAATTGCGATCGATTCCGTTAAAACGAAGTCCTTCGATTGAATTGCAGGAATTAGTTCAGTATACGTTAAATTCTGAAAGTGTTCGCTGAGAGCTTTAGACTTTTCGAATTGAGTTTCCTTAAGTACATAAGGGATATTTTTTTCGATTAAAGCACAGAGCACCGAGTACGTATAGGGGCTAAGGTATAGGTCATCGATATAAAATAAGAGCGGTGAGCTGGTCATGACGTCTCCGGTTGGGTTAAAAATTTTTTCCAAATCAATACAGTTAAAAGAAGAGTAATTCCGCCATCCATTCCGAGAGACCAACGTGCGCCGACGCGATCAATAGCGAACCCAGTAGCCAAATTGCCGATGATATAACCGCCGCGAATGGCTAACATAAAAAAACTGGCCATCCGGGCGCGAAAGGTATTTTCAATGGTGGATTGCAACGCTGTATTTGCTGCGGAAGAAATTGCCACCATCGCGGCTCCAGCAAGCGTGAGTAATAAATTGACGATCCATAATTGCGGAGCAAGCGAAATCAGCGTTAACAGCACTCCCATTAAAAGTGAGCTCACTAAAGCAAAACGAATATTTAATTTAGAGCTGTTGGCTGCAATAAAAAAGGCGCCCGCCAGTGCGCCTCCTCCAAAAAATGCCATCGAAATACTAAATTGGGCCGCACCTTGCGCAAAAGTGTTCCGAATGAGAACGGGTAAAAATGTGCTCAAAGGACCGCAAAATGCGGTCGAAATGGCTACCAAAAGCAAAATACCGCATTGCCGTTTGCTCGAAAGGATTCGTTTAAAACCATGACTCAAGGGTTCTCGTGGCTGATCAGGATGGGTTTGTTGTTTACCTGCAAACGGCGAAGTCATCGAAGCAATGGCAATGATTAACGCAAAAAAGGAAATGGAATTAAGCGCAAAGCACCAGGTAGCTCCGACACTCGCCATTGCTGCGCCAGCAAGGATGGGGCCGATCACCCGGGTTACATTAAATTGAAGTGAATTGAGTGAAATCGCATTAGCCAGGTGTTCCTTTGGAATTAAGGAAGTGACGAGCGCTTGGTAAGCGGGAAAGGAAAAGGCTTGAGCGGTCCCAACGCAAAAGGATAAAAAAATAATCAGCCAGACATTTGAATAGCCAAATGCCAGGCCTACTGCAATGAGGGCGGCACTGAGGAGTTGAACCCATTGTGAGGTGATCATGATTTTTTTTCGGTCACCCCGATCGGCAAGGATACCTCCGGGAATTAAGAAGATCATGCTTGGAAGATGTCCTGCGAATGCGTCAAATCCAACCAAAAACGAAGACGACGTCAGACTGAGCACCAGCCAGGGTTGGGCCACGCCTTGCATCCAGCTTCCAATGTTTGAGATCCCGTTTCCAATCATCAGATTTCGAAAGTCACGGAATTGAAAGGCGGCAAAGGTTTTGCCTAAGAAATGTTTTGTCCATGATCTCATGGTGATCAGAGTAGCATTTTATCGACTTGAAGTTGAGATTAATTAGGGGCTACAGAACGTAACAATTTGATAGCCGGCCGGAACTTGATCGCAGGGTTCGTTCAAGCGGTCCGGCGTGTGGGGGGCTGTCCAATGGGCAGGATTTTCATAAGGGCGAGGATTGGGTAGAGAACCAACAGAGGGCGCTACTTTTGCGTAAAGGGGATATTGAAAATAGCCCCCTCTGTTGGTGTTGCTTGCAATTTGTGCGAATTGAATCGCATTTTTGAGGTCTTTATTGTGTGAGCAACGAAGTGCATAAGCGATTCGTACTTGCGCTTCTGCTGAGGTCAGAGGTGCCTCGATTCTCTGACAAAAATTTTCTGGTTTGCGGATTGAATGGGCGTGAAGGGATGAAGAAATGACCAAAGCAAGGAGCACAAGGGCGCTAAGAAAGATTCCGTTTGAACTGATTTTGTGCCATGGTGATTTTCTTAAGTCATCGTTCTTCATTTTCATTTAATTCCTACCCATTCTTTTCTTGGCCGTTTTTTCGGCATGAGCGCAGACTGAAGAGCAACTTGTATGCCACGGGTTTAAGCTGAATTTACGAGGTCAAGAGCTGGCTAAACAGGAATGGTGTTGGGATAATCCCACAGTGGCGCTGTGGCCTTTTACCTACCTTTTCAAGAGAATGCGTCAAGTCCAAATGAGTAATAATTTAAGTCGGTTAAAAAATGACTTTAATTTAATAAGAAAAATCCGCTGATGAGGGGGGATAAAAAATTGACGCAGTGCATTGTTTCGAGTTAGTAGTACACCAAACTGTTCGAGACCGGTTCGTGGAACACTCAAAGCAAAGGAAACACATGCTTCATAAAATCCTACTCCAATTTTCTAAACTTAGTTTAATTGCTTTAACCTTGGTCGGTGGAATCAGAGGGTCTGCAGTCGCTGCATCCCGCGACTTTTCCGGTTTGGACGCAATGGAGCAGCGATTTTTGCAGGATGAGACAAACTACGAAGCTGCATCCTCAAATCTTCAGTCCATGTATGACGCCCTCAGGACCTTTGAGGCTAAAGATGCTGTTAAACAAGCGAATGATCTTTTCGCTGTTCCAACGGGCAATATTCAGGTCGAGTCCCTGGCTCGAGTCCAGCGCTACTTGGCAGACTATGCATCATACGATCCTCAAAAGCAGCCCATTCAGTCCCAACTTTATTTAGATTTGACGAATGCAGCGATTGCGGGTGTGAAAAGTGACATTACCTTTTTACTGAATAATCCAATGGCGACCGGGTCCATGGCTGGTTTTAATGATTTTGAGCCAATTCTACTTTCGATTTTATTAAATTGGAAGAATTCTACCGGCCAGGCCGCGAGTTCTTACGGCGAATTGGTGGGACCAATTGAGCAAGCCACGATGTCGGTTTTAAGCTCACAACTAACCACATGGGTGGGTGATACAGCTGATAATCAACCTAGTATCGATGCGCTCGAACAGCATCTTTCTGCTCAAGCCAGTGAAGAAACAGATGTGGACATTCAGTCGTTTTATCAGTCGGCTTTAACCCAAGCCAATACGATCGTCGCTTCTGCCCCTCCTCCGGTGATTGAAGCGGGAATGACCGTGACTGTAGCGATTTCAAACCAAAGTGGTTTTACCTTGAATAACAGTACCTCGAGCAATCCGTTTACCAAGAATGTTGTTTTGCCTGCAGGTGCGACGTTGAGCATCACCGCTCAAACGGTGGATCAGTTTGGAAATCCGATTTCTGCGCTTGTGCCGAATCAATCTGGATCAGGTGGTCCTCTACAAATCGTGGCACCCCTGGTGTCGAGTGATCCAAGCACGGTAGGAATTGAAAGCAATTTGTTGAATGCCAACTCAGATCCTTCGGGCGCAATAACAGTTCAGGCAGGCTTAGATCAGAATGGATTGAGTCTTGCTGGTGTGGAGCATCTCGATGTGGTTGGTGTTAGTCCCTCAGGGAATACTTATGTTGCACATTTGTATGTAGTGGCACAACCTCCGATCATTCCGACAACACTTCGGGTTCATGGAAGTGATCCCAATACGGGTATTTTTGTCGATTCCATTTCGACCTCTGCCGCACAGGCCCCTCAGCAGGTCATTATGACTGCAGGTCAAAGTTTGCAGCTGCAAAGTGAAATCAGGGATCAATTTGGAAACGTGATTTCGAGTGGGGCTCCATCATTGTCTGTTACCGGCTATGTCGATCAAAACGGCAACTTGATCAGCCTTGGAGATCCGAGTTTGCCTTATTCTTTAGCAAATAATAACGTGTTAGATATTGATCCCAATACACAAGGTTTGTTTACTGCATTGCTGGCCACGGGTGCTTATCAAGTTCAAATAACCGCGACGGGACCCAGCAGCGGACCGAATACAGGTCTTAGCACCGTGTTCACAGTCAGTGTTCAACAGCCTATTCCAGCTCCGACTGTGAGTTTGACTGCCGCCGACGGTACGTCTGAAATTACGGTCGAAGTTGGCCAGCCGTTCCCATTAATTTGGCAGGAAGCGGGAAGTGCCTTTAACGCGGAATTACGCAAGTCGGTCGCAGTTCAGCCAGGCGTTGATCCTTCTGGCGATCCTGTAAATACCGACTTTGTTTGCGGCTTAAATGCGGGGTACCGCTTTGCAGTTCCTTTTGGATTTTATAGCGGATCTCCCAGTGCATTCAACGGTACAGCGGTCGACCATATTGACTACTGCGGCGCAGGCAGAACATTTGTCTACGAGTATCACGCCTTTGGTACTGGCGGGCGGAGCAATTCGGCAACGTTGATTGTCCATGTGAATTATCCGGCACCTGCAAGCGCGGTTTTGCGGGTAAAGTTAGGGCATGGGCTTGAGGTCAATAACATTACCGTTGACCCGGGCACCCTGCTCCATCTGCGTTGGCATGCAGATCATGCAGATGAAGCTGAACTCAAGCGAGTTTCGGATCAAGATAGTCCTTGTGGTGAGCGCGCAAATCAAGAAGTTGCGTTTGATCGATTTAACTCCTATGACCGTGACGGTCGCAGAGGCGGCGAGGTAGACTTCCCCACACGTATTTGTGATGCCGGCACCCACTTTGAGTTAGTGTTTAGAGCCCGTGGTTATGGACCACCAGCGGAATCGCGCGTAAGGATTAATATCAATCCCGCGTATATTCAGCCGCAAATTGTTAGTAGGCCGTTCCAGCCAGGACAAGTTGGAAAATTCTACTCTACAGCAGTTTCTGTGCGCGGGGGAGTGGGCCCATTTCAATGGGCATTGTCTGGAAATTCGGGGCTTCCGGATGGATTAACTGTTGGATCAGGTGGACCGGCGAACAGTAATTTATCGATTTCTGGAACTCCGACTACGCCGGGGAATTACTCGTTTGCCGTTCAAGTCACCGATGGGCGTGGAACTACGGTAGCAAGCAACATGGTCATTCAAATTGCGCCACCGCCTTCGCCTCCGGTGATATTACCGCTGGTAATGGACCTGAGCGCTTTAAGCGTGCACGGAATGGAAGGGCGTCCGTATGGTGTCCAACTGAAGGCTAGCGGCGGCATTCCAGGCTATGTGTGGAGTGTGAGCGGACTTCCTGCGGGATCAAGCTTTAATTCAGCAGGAACTTTTAGCTGGAAAAGCCCGGTCGCGGGGACTTATTCCTTTAATTTGACGTTAGCGGATTCCCGCAGAGGTCAAGCGGGCATCAGTCAAAGTGTTGCAATCACCATCGACCCCAAGCCCGTGGCTCCCCTTGTTTTTCGGACGACGAACTTGCCGAATGCAGAAGTAGGCAAAGTTTATTCTGCGCCGATTTTGTTCTCGGGCGGTAAAGCTCCATATCAGTGGTCCATTTCCGATGCAGACGGATTAAAGATTACTGATGCGGGGGTCATTACAGGAATGCCGCGAGCCCCAGGAACGATTCGGTTTACGGTCTCGTTGCAAGATGTAAATGGCGAAGTGCCGTTGATTTCCCAAAATTATACCCTTCAAGTGGCGGAACAAAAATTCCCGCCTTTGAGCATTCAACGTTTAGATTTGAATGGGGTTGAGATTGGACATTCGTTCAGTACCATTCAATTTAAAGCGAATGGTGGAGACGGCGCGTATGTATGGTCATTAGGAGGAGCGCAAAATGTTCCGCCAGGGATGACCTTTACTCAAGACGGGAAATTTTTCGGGACACCTACGGTTCCGAATACCTATCGGTTAAACGTGACGGTGGTGGATGGCGAAGGAACGAGCGCATCGCTTGCGGTAAGTTTCGTCGTCAGTCCTCATCCGGTGCCAGCGCTTTCTTGGGATGGCATTACGTTAAAAGGATGGCAGCAAGGAAGTGCTGCACATACGGCAACGTTGCGCGCTTCTGGCGGAAATGGGGATTACAGTTGGGGGCCTAGCCAGCTTCCAGCCGGTTTAACCTTGTCTTCTCAGGGAATCATTTCTGGAACGCCTACCGCGCATGGAACTTTCACCGTGAAAGTGACCGTGACCGACACAGAGCGACCTGCAAAATCCAAAACTTCGGCGGTCACTTTGGTTGTCGATCCTGCGCCTATAGCGCCGCTAAAAATCAATACCGGAAGTATTCCTGGATCAGGAAAAGTCGGCGAGATTTATACCGCTAATCTTCAGGCAGCGGGCGGCCCATCGGATGGAAAGACGAACTTGCTTTGGAGTGCTACTGGATTAGACGGAATCAAAATTGTGGGCAATGCGGGAAATGATCCTTTTGCTGCGGTTTTGACGGCCGCTCCTAAAGTAAGCGGTACGGCAACGGTAAAAGTGACGGTCACTTATCCCGGCAACTTAAATGCGCCAACAAGTGCCACTTACACCGTAACCATTGCTGCTGCAACTCCGGTTATTCCTGCTTTGAATTTAGCGTTGCTTCCGCATTTGCCAAAGGGCCAAGTGGGTAGCGCTTATTCTACTCAACCAGGAACAGCCAGTGGTGGAGACGGAAAATATCAATGGAGTGCCGATTCTTCGCTGCAGTCCATTGGATTGAGCATTAACTCTGAAACAGGCTTGATTAGTGGTACGCCGGCAAAGAACGGTAATTTTGGAATTACGCTTACAGTTAAAGATGGATCTGGTCTTTCGCGGTCGAATAAAACCAGCATCGTAATTGATCCGAAGCCAGCTCCGGCTCCTGCGCCAGCACCACCGCCAAAACCGGTACCTGCTCCGCCAGCACCAGCACCGGCTCCTCCCGCTCCAGCTCCTGCGCCTGTACCGGCGCCAGCCCCTGTGGTGCAAGTTCTTACGCTCAGTGGGCCCGCAGCGCCCATTCAAAGAGGTAAAATAGGCGAAAAATTTTCCGTTATGTTGACGGCTACGGGCGGGAAGGCGCCGCTTGCTTGGTCTGTGGCCCCCGCATTGCCTGCGGGACTAGCGTTAAAAGACGGAGTAATTTCAGGAGTGCCTACAGTAGCCGTGAATGCAGCAAAATTTGGGGTGACGGTTAAAGATAGTTCGTCCCCAGCGCAAGAGAAAACGGTCAACCTAACCATTACCATCGCTCCGAAGCGGGCACCTACTCCGTAGGTATAAAACGGTCCGAAAAGTTGTCCGACTAAATTAACCCCCTTGGAATACCAAGGGGGTTTTATTTTATTTAGAGTTTAAATAAAATTAATTGATTTATAAACGATTAATGTTTATAAACGGCGAATGTGTTTTAACTCATTGCTGCGAAGTGCATTCCAAAGAACGGTCCTATTTGGGCTCGTGTTGGGAATGATCTTACCCTTTTCCCCCTCTGTTTTTGCCGTGCGTTTCGAGCAAAGCAAAGACCCAGCCGTAAAAGAAATTACGCGGTTTGACTACACCTTAAACCATCATCTTTACCACTTTAAATTGCTGAAACGAGTAAAAGATCAGGGGCAAACGGACTGGGTGGTCTATTTGATCGAGAACAGACTTCTTTATCAATCGGAGCTGCGCATTTTGCATGGCCGTGACTTGGATGGCGATGGCTTCCCTGAAACGTGGTTTTTTGAAGAGCAGGGGCATATCACCAAAATTTTTGAGGAAAAAAACATTCCTTCGCCGGCTGCGTCCGAAAGTGAAACCCGATTAAGCCAAGAAAGAGCGATCGAAGACACGTTAAAGACCGTGCTCGATTTCCACGAGCAAAGCATCGGTTTGGAGCTTTTGTTCAAAACCAGTAGCCTGCTTTTGATCTCGGCATCCGAAGTCGAACAGACCAAAAATGAAGTGGCCCTGACGACCGTAGAGTTTTTGAGTTTGGAGCTGATGAGTTTAAAAATGTTGCAAGGACTAAGGCCAAACGAGGCCCCTTCGCATGAAATACTTTATAACTTGAGCTTGGCTCAGCGTGGCCTTGAATACAATCAGCAAAAAATGCAAGCAGCCCTTGGAGCCAGTTATTGGGAAAACGGAATGGTGGATGCTGTCCTTTATTTTGCGTTAGTCAAAGTAGGCGATTTGGCTGCTCAAGGCGTCAGTCGCTTAGCCGAACGGATTCCAGCAGTCCCACTTTTAACAAAATTTTCGGCGAGTTTGGATGCGTTTTCGCGGTCTTATCAAGAGCGTTTGGAATCTTGTTTGATCAAATATGGGATCAAAAAAGCTCCAGTCGTTTCGTTAGCGGAAGCCGGGGCTTTGCAAGAAGTCTATCGATTGTCCTTTCGAGGAGTTTTACAGAGAACGCGACAAGCCACTCAGTCCATTGCGATTCGAAGCAAATTCGCGGCAAAGGTGATGTCCGCATTGGGTAACGTATTTAACATTTATAAAAAAGGGTTGGTTCAAGAGTTCAAATACACGGCGTTGACCCAAGGCCTGCAAGTGGTGGCGGAATCCATTACCCGCCATAAAAACCCCATTGATTTGCTCACCAACCGCGATTTTATGCAAGATTTTTTGTTCATGACGAATGAAACGATTTTGCAAAGTGGGATTTCGGTGGGCTCCGGATCTTTGCTTAAAAAATCGGGAATCATTGCGGTAGTCTCTACGGTGGATTCCGGGGTAATGAGCTTGGCCGTGAAAGGAGTTGCTGACCCGTACCGTGTGACCATGGACACGGGGTGGGAAGCGTTGATTGGAAACGCACAAACCAATCTGATTGATTTAAATATTATTCAGGCCCTAAGACGGAGAGGCGAACTAACGGGCAATCAGAAATTGGTTTGGGTCGGATATGCGATTGCAGCAATGGATCAATTAGCCGGCTATGTAGGATATGCTGAAGCTTCTCAGGCGTTAACCGATTACGAGGTCGCGCAAGCGAAGCGAAAGTCCG
>CAIMNF010000035.1 GCA_903842755.1 Oligoflexia bacterium | reverse complement strand
TCTCGCAACGTAGAAAGGAGGCTAGACAATTTACTCGAGATAAGAGAAGAAAACACTGGACTCAAGAGGTTCTGAACGGTTCACAGGAACTTATCTAAATTAAAACCTCAAACTGTGTCACCCGTGCGCGGACAGCATACCGATCCGTCTTGATTCTGTAAAGAAGAACAATTTGGCGCACTCGCGGAAACCGATCCGTCCACCAAGGTGTCGTATTTACAAGAGTAGGTTAACGTGAAAGCGTTTGGATCAGAGGCAACCGGCACCACCGCAGTAATTGCATTGCCCGCAAGAACATTTTGATTCCCAATCGCACTAATAATCGGTGCACGATCCGAAAACGCCACATTGACCGTGACGTTCTGCGTATAGGCAGTGGGATAACTATCCAGCAAACAAGAAACGGTTAAGGTAGAGCTCCATGCGGAAGCGCCGACGTGATACCCCGGCGTACACTGAACGCGGTATGGACTCGTCAGGAGCACACACTGCGCGGTTGGATCGCTTTCCGAAGTAATGGCCATAAAGCTTGGGTAGTGCGCCCTTGCGTCCGTACAATTTAACCCCAAATCTCCGCTCGTAACACTCCCGCCTTCGGTCGTGCTCAGCGCACCGATTGCACTAAAACTCCCCAGGGCATCCGTCGTTGCGGTCTGAGTGACGGAGTTCGTGTCGGCCTGCCCAAGAGCATTAAAAGCCTTCGCTTTGAATGTATAGGTGGTATTTGGACTTAACCCAGTCATATTCCACGACGTAGTCCCCGCTCCGAGCACTTGTGCGATCGTATAGGTGGCCCCACCATCGGTGGATTGATAAAGGGTATAGGAACTTGCGCCCGAGGCATCGGCCCACGTGAGCGGTACCGTAGTGGTCGTGACCTGAGCAGGATTGATGGCATTGAGCCCGGTAAAAATCACTTGAGCCACACCGATGCCCGTTAAGGTCACATTCGTATTAAAACGAGTATCGCCAGGTGTTGTGCCGAAGACTGCCGTTACTTGAAAATCTAAATTTCCACCCACAAGCGGCGCAAAATTCACCACGGCCGAACAGCTATCGCCGGCAGCGATCGGCGTCCCGGCCATTGGACAATTCATCGAGCCTAATGCAAAGTTGGGATCCGTCGTGCCCGATAAGCTCGATAAATAAATAGGCACACTTGAAACGTTTTGGATCGAAACCGTGAGCGGCGCTGCCGTTTGTCCCACCGAAACTAAGCCAAAATTAAAATTAACAGGCGATAATGCAAGCGCCGCATTCCCAATGGGTGCCGAATTTGCCGGCGTTGGCGTTGCGCTGCCCGTTCCAAACGCCGTATCTAAGGGATTATTATTGTTACAACCTGAAAGGATTAGAAAAATAAAAGACGGGAAAAAATACAAAAATCGCCGTGGGAATTTCCACAGATGATTCGGTTTCATTTTTTTAAGTAGATCAATCCCTTGCATCTCTTCCCCTTATCGTCATCGCCGCGTTTTTACTTAAAACATAAGCATTCATTACGATGACCCCATGTCCATTATTATATATTTTTTAAATACTAAATATAAGTAGGCCGGCCAAGACACGTGTGTCCCACGAGACACAGCGACGGCTGAACGTTTCAGCGCAATATAAACGAAGAGAAGCTCTATCCACCAATGCCAACCGATACATTGACCATGGTTGCGGTAACGTTCTTACCTTGGGCTTCATAAAATCCCTCTTTTGCGGAAACTTCAAACCACGATGAAAAAATTGGAAATGAGTATCCAATTCCGCCCGTAATTCCTGACGCCGGATAAATCTGATTCGTTCCATTTAAAAGAAGCTGGTCGATGCCAGCCGCTAGCGATAAGCGATTCGAAGGAAGCCCGAGTTCGCTTGCAATTAATTTTCCATGACTAAAAACGTCTGTGTGAATGCTTTGATAAGATCCGAAAAAAGAATACCGAACTTCCGCACCAATCCCTGTATAAAGTAAAGACCCGTTTCCTGAGCCAGAAACCACCAAACTTAGCGTTGGAAGAATAGAAAACCGAGGGCTTAAGGCAAACTCGAAACCAAACCTTGCGCCAGCGCCAAAAATTTGAGTAGAGCTAATGGTCATTGAGGTCACTTCTGCGCCAATTAAAATTTGTGATTTATTGGTGACTGTTTTTGAGGTGAGGTCTAAATCATTCACCATCATTCCATCATCCGCCAAGGATCGCTCGCCCTGCACGAGCAAAAGGACAAACGCCACACCTAAAAAAACAAATGGTTTAGGCAACTTTTTTTGAATTTTCATAGTCCAAATTTAATTTTGAAAGCGCTGCCGTAACTAACTCGCCCATTAAAACATGGTTACGATCTTTCGCGATCTTTGCTTGATACTCTTGCACCAAGGGTAACTTTTTCTCCGAAATTGCTTCTTTAAAACGATCCAGCACCACGTCCGGCCCAATCCACACTTCGCTCAGTTGATTAGCAGACCAGTCCTTCAGGATGGCCTTCCGATCCTCTAGCGGGAGCAACGCAAACCAAACCAACGATCGAATCTGGGGACGGAAAGACTCCGGAATGAGACTAGGGTTTTCATAAATTGCGATCTCGTCGGCGTCGGTAATTTGCTGGAAGGGTAATTTTAAACTAAGCTCTCGTTTGTGCGAAATCACGTTCAATTCTATTTCCGTGGGGATGAGCTCGTTTTTGCTCAGTTCAATGACTTCCATGACCGAAAATGGGCAGGCCTTTTTACGAATCGGCGAACATAAGCTCCATAAACTGGGGTTTTTGCGCACGAGCTTAAAGAAATCCTCATTAGAAACATTCGCAAGGACCGACGGTTTAAAATAGTAAGGATGGTGGTGATAATTTTCAGATTGAGGTCGAATTTCGGATAAAAATTCAGTATACTGACTTGCCCACTTCCAGCCCGTTAAAAAGGAATTCTTTTGCGAAGTGCTCATCTGCGCCCAAAGATAGGCTGCATACGCATCATTTTTTGACCAATAACAATCTGAAACTAGCGAGACCAACGAAGCCTCCGGCAAGGTTTGGATCACGGGATCATCATCCCGCACTGCCTGATCTGGCCGGGATGTGAATGACGGTAAAGAAGGGGTGAACAGGGATTCGTTCACCATTTTGCCGCCAGATTCCCGATTTTTAACTTCTGTACTTAACTCTTGTATTGCTTTCACATGTTCGGCGCTTGCCTTTTTAAAAAACAACACACCCAAAACATTAAATGTAAAAATGCCAACCATTACCCCAAGAGCACCGAGAGCAACTCCAAAAAGTTGTCCCAATTTGCTTTCAACAGACGCAAATAGCCCCAAAAACTTCTCACTTTGCTCGGTCACCCTTGAAATAAATCCTGATCGTTGATCGTCCATCGAGTTCGGATTAGCCTCTTTAAACTCAATCTCAAGTTTTGATCGAGGGATTCCCATGGTTGATGCAATGAGCTCTTGAACAGAATCCGGAACACGGGACTTATTTAGAAGAATGGTAATTTTTACCTTTTCTATATCTTGTACCGAGATATTTCCCATCCCCGCGGTACTTTCTAAAGTGGCGTCTTGCCCACTTGTTCCCGGAAGAACTAAGCTTAACCGTTTAAGCTCCACCGTCACGGCCACTTGGGCGCGGGAGTCATAAGGGGTCACGAGGCTGCTCACTTTTTCCCTAATCTTTGCCTCTAAATCATATCGAAGATTAAGGTTAGCGTTTGCTCCCGTAGAAACTGCAACACTTCCCATCAGCAAAAAGAATAAAGACTTAGCGAACTTCATCTTTAACCTCCGGCTTAGCGCGCGCTTTAATCACAATACTTAAGGTCCTTGAGGCGCGATCAAACGAACTGTCGCCTTCTAACTTCAAATGGGATTCCGGAAATTTCGATTGGATTGCTATTTGATAAGCAGACTTTGCTCGGGCTGCGCTTAAGTCAAAGTTGTCATAAATTCGTTTCTTTTTCAGTGAAACTACCTTTGTGCGATCGGTGTGCCCGATCAATACAACATTAATTTCGGTTGCGTAAGGTTTTAAACGAGCAAACAAACGAGCCAATACTCTTTTTTGTTTAGGAACAAGGTCCACTTTTCCCTTCGCAAAAGAGTTATTAGGAAGCTCAAAAACAATCGTGTCCTCAAGCAAAGAAGTGTTCAGTTGAGCTCCGGCAAGTTCACTTGATATTTTTCTAAACAACAGACGATCCCCGCTCGGAATGGACTGAGTTCCCGTTGAATCAGCGTTCTGGCGGATTTCATTCGGCGGAACGCTTGGATTTTCTTCCGTCAGTAAGATTTTATGCAAAATGGACTCTTGCGAATCAGGGGAAATCGAAAAGAAAAGAACAAAGAAACACAATAAGATCATGAGCAAATCCGCGTACGAAACAATCCAGGTATGATCATTAGAGGCCTCGCTCGACGCAAGGATACTATTCGCGAGACTAGGAACGGATGGCTTTTCTACCCGATGAAGCCTAGGGCGCTCTCTACGCAACTCGATCATGGACTTCTCCTTCGATCAAGACTACGGCTTCACCTCGATTAATGAGTAACGCAACTTCGTACAGTCCTTGAATCAATCGCTCTTGTCTAATCTGACGCACTGACAATCGGTCGGCCAAAGGCGCGATCACAAAATTTGCCAAAACTAACCCCATAAAAGTGGCCGTCATGGCTACCGCTAAATTTGCCCCAATGGCACTTTTGTTTTTGTCTAAGGAATTAAAGACGCTCACAATTCCCATCACGGTTCCCGTCATCCCCAGTGCAGGTGGGTACTTTCCTAAACTCCGAACCGTTAAAATAGCATCTATCCCCCTTGAAACGAGATCATTCCGCTTTTGCGAAATCAAGACAATAAACAGTTCAGGGTCGACCCCTTTTTCCCAAAGCTCGGAGGCATACCGCAACAGGGGGTGGGCATTTTTGCTTAAAACACTATTTTTATTCTGAGATAGCCGTTGGATATCGTTTAGGTGATCCTCAAGTACCTCTTCCGATTTAAAGAGTTTCTTAAAAAGCTCCAACACCATTTTTAGAACTGCCCCTTCGGACGAAAAGATCAGAACGGCAATCGTCCCCAAAACAACGACCGCAAACGAGCGGAATTGGAAATAAATTTTTGCCGAGCCTTCAAGCGAACTAATGATTATACCCGCAAGCATTAAGAAACCAATCAACAAAGTTTTCATGGCTTTACCTCTTGCAGTGCTTTTACGAACGCTTTACCTTCCTCGTTCTCTGGCAAGTATTTCAACGCACTTAGGGCTGTCCTAAGTGCTAGCTCGCGGTTTCCTTGCAATAGATAAATGCTTGCTTTGGTAAACTCCAAGAAATGAAGATGCGGATAAATGGACTGGAGAAGGGTCAAATTGCTTAAAGCATCATCCAGTTTTCGCTTTTGGATCAAACTTTGAATAAAATTAAGCCGCCCCATCACCTGTGAAAGGACATCGTCTACTTCTTTTTGATTGGCTTGGCTAATCAGGTCACTTACTTTCGGTGCGTCGACAACAACTTTTGAATCGTTTGCACTTCCATACGGAATAAACAGTACGGGAATACGTCCTTCGATTTGTAATTCGTAGACCTTTTTATCGGAAATTTTTTCTTCTTCATTTGCGTGCAGAATCCGCACTTCACGATGTGCATTTTGCTCCTCTACGCTAGTCAATGTGGCTTTTTCAGGAACTTGTACGACGGCCTCTGCTTTTGCATCTATTCGGGTAAACAGGCCGACAGCTAAAAGCGCGAGGGCGCAATTAGCAATACGATCACTACATTTTTCAACAAATCGTGCTGAACGGCGATGCTCCACATTTTCCTCCAATTGACTCCTCGGCTTTTTTTAGCCAAACTTAATGAAAACTTAATGAAACCGAATGTAAATGAAGGAAAAATAGGATGAATAAACGTTTAATCATTTTGCCCGCGCTAGTCGTCAATCTCTTGGCATGTAACCATCAAAATACCTCGGCTCGAAGTACTGACGCCGTTCGAGGACTGCCAAATGACACTGAAATTTTAGTGGTGAACGGGAAAACCATTAAAGCCGGCGACATTGAATTACAAATGCAGGTAAAACTAGCACAAGCCCGCGAACACCTGATGAGCGATTATCGTACAGAAGCATTAGAACACGCGTATCAGCTTTTGTTATTAGAGGTAGCCCTAAAAAACGGATCAAAAGACGTTCAAAGCTATTTAAAAAGCTTAAAAGAAAAGATCGAAATATCAGACCCTGAAATCGCTCAATTCCTAAAAGCCAATGCATTGACGCATTTATCGTATGAACAAGCCAAAAAATTTTTGATAGATCAGCACTTCATCACGCTTGAACAAGAGTTACGTAATACCCTGATGCCAACACAAAAACAAGAATGGAAGCTTTTGCCCGCAGCGCCTTAATTCGCGTCATTTCATTGACGCGCTCAATTTCTTTTTACTTTGCTCCCCTTAACGCCGATACGCCAGTTGATGAATCCTCGTATTCTCACATACGCGCTTGCCTTTGTAATGGCCAATTACCCGTTCAGTTTTTCTGCCCGTGCCCAACCTCAAGCGGATTCTCCGGTCATTACTTCCGAGGATATCCTGCAAAAAAAGTCAAATGGCCCAGACCCGCTCCAAAAACCAAACGCTAAGGAGCAACAAACAACCTTTGGCTTGCTCGATCAGCAAGAAATGAGCCTAAAGGAAGGAATTAAAACAACTTCGGACCAGCAGGCCGATTTGGCGACCGGTCAAGATCGCGCCAATGCGATGGTAAAAATGCTCAAAGACACCGAGCTAAAAACCGCTCTCGACAAAGTGACGGCGAAAGGAAATGAAATCCTAAAAAACAATCCCGAAATCCGGTCGCCGATTGCCGTAATCGCGGGCGCGATTGCGCTGTGGAATGGAAAAACATTTCAACTCCTTAAGGAGGACGAGGTCAAAGTGACATCGCACGTCGAGGCAAAATCTCGAAGCGGGGATTTTAGCCTGAGTTCACCCCTCTTAAACGGCCAGTTGAGGTTTGATCAAAGCAATGGTTTAAACCTCGGGGTAAACCGAAGTATTTCTTCATTTCATACCAGTGCCGGACTACAGTTTAATCCAAAGTCACAAAGCATTAATAGCCAACTGAACCAACGGATTATGCCCCACCTTAATTTTAGTGTCGGTGCGGGACAATCGGCTGGCAACCCTAAGGAAGGTACCGCAAAAATCGAGTATGAACTTCATTTTTGATGTATTCTTAATTCCAGGACCATGCAAAGAAAAAAGAAACAACAAGCCTTAACCCTTGAAGAACTGAGAGTACAAATTCGCCTTGAAAAAGCGTCGTACTGGCTCCACTCTCCGCCACTCTACGGATTAATAAAAAAGGGAGAAGAATTCGAACTCATTTTAGTTGATCCAAATCTAGAAAAAAAAATTCTGGTAATTTTTATTCTCGACCCCGCGGACACAAATAGCGAGCGAGTATTGGAATTTATCGATGTTTTAAAAAAGCGTTACCCCGACCTTCCTTGGCTTCCCACCCTCGTCTTTGATCAAAGGTACATGTTTAGTAAGAATCCTATTTTTTGGGACTTTTTTAAAAAATATGCGAACTTTAATCTTTTGCCCATTCACATGGACTCCTATGGCGAATTTGCGGAATGGGCAAAAATTGATACATTCACCAAAGCATTTTTTTACTTGGGCGGGGAGCGAACGCAAGAATATATTTTAGACGGAAATCTAGCCAAAACATTTCTGCAAATGGAAACCGATCTCCAGCAGCTTTTAAGGGTCAACGACCGTGGCCTTCCCCTGCCCCTTCTTTACGAATATGAGTTGGACGGACCGGTGGACCGGCTAAAGCCAAAATTTAGCGAGCTTACCTTTAATGGGCATTGGATTGAGAGCCCCGATAATTTGATGACCGAAGATCATAATGCCACGATGATCATTCCGTTCGAAGGAAAGTCTCTCCGGCTCATCGCAAGCTTGCACACTACAGCGCGCGAGGCCGCCTCTCGGGTGATCGTCACATTCAACGACAAATCCATTCCTCCTGCAATTTTATCGCAGTATGTGATTGCCGATAGTCATGGGGTCACTACGTTTGAAGTCACCCGCTTCCAAGGAATATTTGATTTATTTTTTTCAAAAGAGGTCCTAAAGGGAACGATTAAACTTACGTTTAAAAATGCGGCGATTAGCCCTGTGGTGTTCTGGGGGTGCCGGGTAAGTTAGGAATCGCATTTACATTTCGCTTAAAATCCGCAAATTTGATTCGCGAAAGCGCCGACTCTCTTACCCTTGCTAAATATTCGGTTTCCGTTTCGTTGAGTAGTTTTTCAATATCCATTTCGAATTCAAAATCCGGCGGCAAAACCGCTTTTTGCGCGGCTTTTAGGTTAAATGGACACACTTCCTGACAAAGATCGCACCCGGCAATAAAACCTTTTGAATCAAACGACTGCTCCCAAGGACCCCGCTTTTCAAGGGTCAGGTAGCTAATGCATTTCCTTGATTCTAGGTAACGCGCTTTAGGCAATGCTTCGGTCGGACAAGTGGTCATGCAGCGGGTACAATGGCCACAATAATCTTTTAGAATTTTTGGAGAAAGACCAAACACCTGATTCGTAAAAACTACTCCAATAAATGAATAGCTCCCTAGCTGGGGATGAATGAGCAAAGTGTTTTTACCGATCCATCCCAGTCCGCAAAGATACGCCCAGGCCCTTTCTAAAACCGCGCTCGTATCCACACAGATTTTATAGTCAAACCCCGGAACATCTAATTTAAACTTACCCAAGGCTTGTTCCAATCGTTCGCGCATATCCAAATGATAGTCTTTTCCCCGCAAATAGCGGGCATATCGAACGTGATCATTGCCTAATGGAGCCGCCGAATAAGGGAGAAGGACCGCAATGACACTTTTAAGCCCAGGAAAAACGAGCGTAGGATTTAAGCGCCGGTCTAAACCCCGCTCCAGGTACCGCATCTCACCGTGGGAACCCTGCTTGACCCAATCGCGATAACGTTCCGCATGAACTTGGTAATCCGCCAAAGCCAACTCATAATCGACCGCTCCGGAAGCAGGAAATCCTACGTCTAAAAGTTGGAGTTGAATTCGTTCAAAGCTAAGGGGCGCTACGGCCATGGCGCTGCTCGGGAGCATTTAAGTAATCGCCCAATGGAATTTCGCTTATTTTTAGGCCGGGCGAAGTCGCTGCTATAGGTTCAACTTGACGCTTTACGACGGATTGCAATTGCCCAATTAAATCCTGATTTCCGAGTTCCGTGATGAGCACCTGAACTAAATCTCCGGGCGACAAAGCCTTGCTCAAGTTCACGTCGCCAAAATCATTAATCAACACACGTCCATCAATTTCTTGAGCCTGACTGGGCATGCGGCCTTGAATCAGTAACTCAGACTCGGGTGCGGGACCTTCGATCATCACGGTCACGATTTTGCCCACCAATTTTAAAAGCTTTTCTTGTCGCTGCCCTTGCAACAGCTCGATCAATTTCCGCTTACGCTTTCGTTTAACATTGGCATGAATGTGCTGATCAAACGTAGCCGCTTTTGTTCCCTCTTCTTTCGAGTAACTAAAAATTCCCACGTGATCTAAATCAAGTTTAATCAAGTCGGAACATAACTCTTCAAATTCCGCTTCCGTTTCGCTCGGAAAGCCAACAATAATAGAAGTCCGAATCACAATTTCCGGAATTCGCTCACGCAGCTGGGCCACCAGCGTAAACAATTTTTCTTTGGTTAACCGCCTGTTCATATGCGCCAGAACTCGGTTATTCGTGTGCTGGATGGGCATGTCTAGATATTTAACAATCTTCGGTTCACGCGCAATAATCTGAACAAGCTCTTCTGAAAATTGATCGGGATAAACATAATGGAGCCTAATCCACTCAATACCTTCGACCTTCGCTAATTCAGGTAAGAGCATTTCCAGGTTTTCTTTATACTTCCACTCCATCCCGTATTCGGTCAAATCTTGGGCAACTAAATTGAGTTCCCGAACACCACTTTGAGCCAAATTTTTAGCCTCTTCTACTAAGGATGCAATCGTTCTAGAGCGAACATTTCCCCGAAGGGTCGGAATAATACAAAATGCACACCGACGGTTGCACCCTTCGGATAATTTTAAGTACCCGGTATACTTTGCACCGGTCAAAAGGCGCGCGTCCGATTCTGTATGAATAAACGCCGGAAAATCAATGTAGGATCGCTTAGGGAGCGGCGCCCCCTGTTTTACAGCTTGCGAATGCGCATCGAGTAGTTCCGTTATTTTATGATATTGCCCGGTCCCAATCATTAAATCGACTTCCGGCATTTCCTTTTCAAGCTCATGCGCGTAGCGCTGCGGTAAACACCCAGAAACAACCAAAGCTTTACATTGGCCTTCTTCTTTGAATTGGGCCATTTCCAAAATGGTTTCAATGGACTCTTCTTTTGCGGCTTGAATGAATGAACACGTGTTCACAATGATCACGTCGGCGTGATCGGGTTCAGAGGCAATCTTATAGCGCTCATTTTGCAATTTACCGAGCATGACTTGTGAATCGACTAAGTTTTTAGGACACCCTAAGCTTACAAAATAAACGGACGATTTTTCAGAATTTTGCATGAACTTTAATCTCGAAAATTTCCAAACTGCATGGGCAGTTTTAATTGATCTTGTTTGCCCTTCAAGAGAGAAATACACTCTTGCAAGTCGTCGCGGTTTTTTCCAGTGACCCGTACTTTTTCGTCTTGAATTTGACCTTGCACTTTAATCTTAGATTCTTTAATCGCCGCGATCACTTCTTTGCCTTTTTCTTTAGAGATTCCCGCTTGAATAATAATCTTCTGCCGAACACTTCCCCCGAACGCGGCTTCTACCTCTTTATACTCAAGCGAAAGCAAAGAAATTCCACGTTTAATAAACTTGGTTTGAATCACATCCCGCAAGTTATCTAACTTGGCATCCTCGGAACACAGGAGATTCACCACTTTTTCTTTTTTGTCTAAAACGATCTCCGTCTTCACGCCTTTGAAGTCAAAGCGAGTTAGCAGCTCTTTGGTTGCTTGATTGACAGCATTGTCGACCTCTTGCCAGTCGACATCGGAACTAATATCAAATGAGGGCATAGTGGAAAGATCTTAGATAACATAAGCAAAAAAGTCAAGAATGGAGTTTTGAGCGAAATTCTGCCCCTAGCGGAATTTTGCGCCGCCCGCAGGAGCCTATTTTTTGTCATTAACGATTAAAGTTTAGCCCCTGAGTACACTCCCAAAATGTTGAAGATGTTGAATTTCGCAAATCAATAGCAGATCCAACATTTTCAAATTTTCAACATTTTCAACATTTTGGGAGGGTCCAACTGGGCGCTCACTATTCCGGGAGTCCAGACGTTTCGTGGACACATTTCAGCGACAACGTAAAATACAGTAGCCATAAGAACCTTTTTCGCTACAATTAGG
>CAIMNF010000034.1 GCA_903842755.1 Oligoflexia bacterium | reverse complement strand
CGGCATTTCACTGCTAAATTCGCCCGACTTTAGCCCTTATATTTTAGACTGAATTTTTATTACAAGGTGCGTCGTCAAAAAAGCGCCATATAAATGGTTTTTATATTTGCTATAAGATTCATTGAACAGATATATTATTTTCATTGGGACGGATAACACTGCTCTGGGGGAATAAAATGAACTATAGCACACGATCTAAGGCAAAATCGGACCGCCAACAGTCACCGAAAAATTTGTTCTCCATTCTACTTTTTTTACCGCTCTTCCTGTTGAGCAACTGCGCACACGCCGCCATCAAGTTTTATGATAATGCCTCTGGCTCACCACTCCTCGGATTAATCAATCAAGCTCAGTCCACCTTAGACATTGAAATTTACGAAATGGACGATCGCCACGTCGAAGACGCCATTAAAAGTGCGATGGATCGCGGTGTAAAAGTAAGAATCGTTCATGAGGGATCGCCCGTGGGTGCGTCTTGCCACGTATTCAACGACCCAGAAAGTAAAGATACCGACGATTGCGCAAGACAAAAAGCTTTTGTAAACACCGTCAATCAACAGGGCGGTACTTATGTTCCGTTTAATAAAGATCTCTGTGGAACTCCCGGTTCCCGCTGCTATGAGCACGGAAAGATGGTTTTGGTCGACCAACGAACAGCACTGATCAGTACGGGGAACTTCAATTCTTCAAACTTATGCGATTTAGAAGAGAACCCGTCTACTTGTAATCGGGACTATACGTTAGTCGACGACGACAGTAGCGTTGTCGCAACTTTAGAGTCCATTTTTACCCAGGATTTGAACGGCACGCCCTACGACGTTAAAGTATCGATCTACGCAAATGGTGCTGGCGACATTCTTACGGTCAGCCCCTACGCGATGGACCCTTTGGTGAATTTTATTAATAGCGCGCAATCGAAACTAGTAATTGAAACTCAATATTTAAAGGACCCCACGTTGAATGATGCCATTTTAAATGCAGCAAAACGTGGCGTAAAAGTGTATGTGATGGTGACGAGCGCCTGCGCCTTTGGAAAGCCTAAATCTTCCGAAATTAATCAATGGAATGACACTTACGGGGCGTTCGATAATGCGGGAATTGTGACCCGCGCTTTTGATAAGAAAATGAAAATTAATGGGAAGGCCGGCTATCTTCATGCCAAAGCCATTGTGGTCGATGACTCCCGTGCGTGGGTAGGCTCGGTGAACGGCTCGACCACTTCCCTAACCGATAATCGTGAATTTGGGGTGTTTTCGGATGATTCGCAACTGGTTCAGCAGCTGTATCAGTTCATGACGAGCGATTTAAATAACGATCAGGCAGAAACTTGGCAAGAGAGTTTGGATTGCACCAAGGACCACGGATAACCCTGCCCCCCGCTTTTTATTGTGCACATCGCGTGATAAAATACCCTGCTAAATCAGCCAAATCCAGGGCAATCACTAAGTTGCCGATGCGAGCCAGGTGTTTACTTTCAAAGAAATATTTTTCCGCGGATTGATAGTGCGCTACGTGTTCCACTGACTTTTCTTCTGGAAGAAACGTGCTGGCGTAGGTTTCAATCTTATCGATGACCGCGCCTTGATCGGTAAGGGATTCAAAGCTCGGGATGGAATTAAAGAGCTGTTGGAAATGATGTTCGTTTAAATAATAAATTTCTGTGATGCTTTTCTTTTCCAACTTTATTTGGGCATAGGCTTGATTGAGGTCCGGAAGATCATTTTTGACTAACTTTGCGTCTAGTCGAGTGTTGGATTCTCCGGTCTCGCCATAGGCTAGAATAAATCCGCCTTTTTGCGCCTCACTTAATTTAACCAAGTCTACGGGAGTGGCGTAACGGACCACTGGTTGTGCACCGAAGATATCGATCACCGGGATTTTTTTGCTTGGATCAAAAACGAGCTGTTTTGCATTTCGAACGCACTCTTGCGCTTTGAGGTTTGCCGTATTTTTTTTCTGATGGAGGTAAGCCCACCCCGTCGCCCCCGCTCCGGAAGCAACGGCACTCATCCGATTCGCTAAACTCAGGCGATTTTGCCTTACTTCGGCATCCTCTGGCCGTTGGGCGTTTGCATTCAAGCAAAGCACCACAAGGGACCACGAAAGAACCGCTAATTTTTTCTCCATCAACCACTCCTATAAATACAAAATGTGTAAAAAATTATGGACGAAAAATGACCGTAGCAAACATTTTTACCGTGTACAATAAAAAGTTCTGGTCTTGAAAATTTTTTCTTGAAATTTTTCTTGTCCCTTTTGGGTGATCTTACTTTCTGGAGAGCAATGGAGTTGCGCTCAAAATCTGATTCGCTTCTATTAAAAAGTACCGCTCGCGCACTTTCGGGGAGTATTCGATCTGGCCCGAAACCAATTTTTCCATGTAGCTCAGCCAAACCTTCAGCACCCGATCCTTCAAATTAGCGTAGTTCTGAGCGCGTTTAGCAGCAATTTCTGAGAACTTTTCGGTCTTAAGCTTCAGGTCCAACGCGTTTGGCTCCGTGACGCATTCGGTCTGCATCAGGAATAACTTTTTCCGGATTTGGTCTTCCGGGTGGGCATTTGCATCGTCACCGTCGTAAAAAGCAGCATTTCCCATTTCAAAATAGCTCGGTCCTAGAACGGCCTGGCTTTCCTGGTCGGTTAGCTTTCCACCAGAACCTCTGGCGCGAAGCTTTTGGATCAGGTCCATCGCTTGGTTCACCGAAACAATGGCAGCCTCAATGTAGTCCAGTTTCAAAATTTCGCTTTCGTAATCTCTTTGTCCGCCCTCTTGTCGGATTCTGATTTGAAATTGATCCCTTACGTATTTAAAGTACGGATGAGTAAAGAACAGTTTCCACCGATCGAGTTCGTCTTCCAGGTGGATCGGGCTCTGCAAGGGGCCCGGTATAAAAACCGTGGGATACGCCAATCGGTAAATATCGGGACGGTCCGACAAAAGCGCAAAGTAATTGGGCAGCTCATGCCGATCGACCAGCGCTTGAGCTTTTTGAGCCTTTTGCATTTCATGCTCCGGATGCAGCGTAAAATCCAAGACTCCTGCCAAAGCATCCGACAAGGAAATCACCGCTTTGCTCCCCGTTTCTGCATTCCCCATCATCTCAAGTAGGTTGTTAAACGATCCTGGATGAGTTTCGTCATACAGGTCGTGCAGGAGCTCAATGTCCGTTACACCATGAAGGGTAAAAATTGGCCACAAGAGGGTCCGTGCGATGACCATCTGCCCGGCTGAAAGCCGGTGCAAATCGGGGTAGCGCGCATCCGCAAACTGATCGATCAATTGATGTTCAAACGATTCCCAAAATTCAGTTTTGTTTTCGGGTGATTTTTGTTTGAGCACTTCCAGATAATTGTCGTGCGAATCCTGATAAAGGTTCCATGCGGCTAAGTTTAGCTGCTCTAGTTGTGCCGACGATAAATGGACCAATCGCCCCATTTCCGATAACCGGGGAAGCGGTGTATGAGGGTTAAGAATCCAATTCTTAATTAGATCACGGTGGTTCCCGTACGCGCTTGCTAATTCATCACCATCTATTAACCTTGCCGCCAGGAGCGTCTTGGCAAATTCGGCCCCCGGCTTGTAGTCAATTTTTTCTACGGTGGCACGGATCTCTTCAATCTCGCTCGATTCTAAAATCCAATGGTCCCAAACTTTGACCCAAAAATAAGTGCTGACCGCAAAGCTCGGGAGTGTGCTCAATTGAACGGGCATAGGCTTTTTGGCAACCAACTGATATCCCACCTGGGTGACCCATTCCATCGGACTGCCGAAAATGTGCCCGAAGGTCCAGTTCTTTAAATTAATTCGCGAAGGGATCACATGAGCATCTAGCGGAACGTCTCGATACACTGCGCTCCAGGGGTTCGCTTTCGCTTCGTCCACCCCCTTTTTAATCCATTCCGATAGTTTGGGAGCGGCGGTTCGAATCCCCTCTGCAGGCTTATTGAGCGCTTGGTACAGTTTGACTTGGGAATTCTTTGCGGCGCGAATCAGCTTTAAGGCGCTATTGACGGTTTTTTCTTCCGCGCTCGTGATGGGTTCCACGGCCCTGCCTGTTTGAGCTTCCCTAAAAAACGCCATTAATTTTTTAAAGTGGAACGAGTAGCCAAAGCGCGTTCCCGAAATGGGCTGAAGCACTTCTTCCGGGTTTTGGGCGATTTTTCTTAAAATTTGTTGTAGCCCCTCGGTTTGGTTTGCATCTTTAATGGCTTGCGTGAAGGCCAACGCCTGCTCCGAGTTAAAACGGCTGTAAAGCGCGCCGAGTTCCACCCCTTCCGCTTCGGTCAAGCCACTGTAAAGACTGCGGTCCAATTCAAAGATTTTTGCCGTTTTTTGGAAAGCTTCAATTCCTTTACGAACGGTAAATAATTTTAGTTTTGGAAGGTTGGTCTCTAGTCGCTCTACTCCCAAAAAGCGCGAAATCACCGTTGCCGATGGCAAAGATGCTACCGCCTTGGAAACAGCCAAAAGAGCTGCGCCGGAGCCTAGGGCTCCCAGCTGGAGCGCAAGCTGATTCAATTGATCTCCCTGTTGTTGTTGTAAATCTTGTAGTTGCCCTAAAGCCTTCTCTAATTGAAATTCGGACGTGGCCCCACTTTGTTGGGTCTGTTTGAAATCTTCTTCAGAATTTTTAAGCGATTTCCACGAACGATTTACGCCATAAATTGCGGACCCGGCGACTGTGGCATCAAGAACGAAACCCCACGAGGCTGCGGACGCCTCCACCGACATCGCCACGGGGGCACCGTATCCGGTCAACCAAAGTGTGCCCAAAGCAGCCAAACCAATTCCGCCGATCACTTCGTCTTTCTTTTCGGACCAATCATCTCTGCGATTAGACTCTCGGATCAGGGAACAAACAGCGCGCTGATCTTTTTGGCCAGGATTTGCAATCAATATATCGGCCATCACCGCTGGATTATTTCTTAAGTATTCGAGCAAGACCTCTCGCGGGTCCCGCTGTTCGTTTTTTTCAAGTTGATGAAGTTCATTTAGATCGAGTTGGTAAAGTTGCCGCGCAGCCTCTTTGGTGGCCAGCAATTTTATTTCACCAAAAAGAATACCAGAACCGCGCATACAGTTCGTGTATACAAAATCCCGTTTTAAAGTTCCCACCGTCGTCCGAAAAATATCCGTAATCATTAATGGCCCTAAGCGAGTCTTCAGTGCGTGCTGATAGTCATCCTGAATCGTCACAAACGCATCCTGTTGAATTCTTAAGTTGGAACGATACTGTTGGTCGGCAAACCCTTCCGCTTGGGATTGCGAGTAGCCGTTTCGGCGGGCCATCGTGTTCATTCTGGCTTGAAAACTCAACCTGTTTTGGACGAACCCATCGTGCGCAACTTGACAAGCGTGGTTGGCGTGATTCAAAAATTCTTGAGTGCGCTTCATTTCCGAGGGCAAATCCAATTGGTCCCATGTTGCGGTTTGTGAAAGCACGCGTTGAACCTTAAAATCATCATTTGCTTCTTCGATTGCACGCCGCCAAAGCGGATCTTTACAGCCGTTGCTTTGCGCACAAATTAGCGCTACCCGCTCCTGATCACTTTTGAGCGGCCCAAAAAAAGAAAGATAGGCAGCCCACAGGGCTTGGCTGGTGCGCTTCAAGTCGGCAAGCACTGCGGTTTGGACGAGCCCTTTTAACGGTAAATTTTTACGATGGAGTTCGCTTTCGAGATTAAAAGCTCCCGTGGTATCGATCTCCGAAACTCCAAGTTCGGCACCGATATTTTCTGCCAAAGCGCGATGGTTCACATCGTTTTGGTCCCGCATCACCACACCCGAACATTGTTGCATGATTTTTTTTGCGCCAGGAGACGCTAAACTCAAGTTACGGCGGCGTTGGTAAGCCCCTTGGAGTGCGGCCGAATCCCCTTTGAACAACTCAAAAACAGCATCTTCGCCAGCAAGAGAGAACCCGAACTCTTTTTCACGGTTTAAAACTTGTTGGTAGCGAATCAACAACGATTCCGTACGCTCCAGCTGCAATAAATCTGCCGAAGCGCCCAAATGAGCATTTTGATGAACAGACTTAGCCATCGGCGGGAGTTCGCTTTTTAAAAATGCGCGGATACAATACAATTGGAAAGAAGCACAGGATGCAAGGGAGGACGCCTCTTTACAAAAACTTGCCCCACTCCCGGTCAGCCGCGCAAAAATCGTTTCTGCCTTTTTCAAATCCACTTCGAAGCCACGGGGAACTTCGTGTCCCAAGAGCGAACAATTCGGATCGTACGCTTCATCGGCAACGGAAAGTTGCCCACCCCACGCAATCGCTAAAAACAGAACTCGTGCAACCATATACCGAATAAACCGCAAGTTTTTACTCCTGATCTTTAGGAGTCACCATAACTGACTTACGGAATCAAGTAAAGAGAGTGCCGCTTTTTTCAGGACAATTTACGATTCATTCTATAAAAAACTCCGTGCTCTAAAGGATTTTCATTGTGCGGAGGAAGGGGGACTACAGACCATTTTTTCAGCAAATTTGATGTAGTCCGCCTCAAGGCCTAAGCCCACTTCGGCGCGCCATTGATCCAAATGCACTTCATCTTGCACCGGGAACGGAACAAACGTGCCTGCGGAATTACACTTTCCTTGTGTACCATAGCGTTGCAGAACCCCCCGACTTGGATCGGGTTGATTTACCGCAACTCGGTCAAAGAGATAGGCATAATGCTGGGGATTTGCCTCACCCACTAAATAAAATTTTTCTAAACGTGCCAACACCTGTCGCTGAAGTTCCGGTTTTTGATCCGCATGTTGAACCAAAAGCCACGCATTGTTTTCGGCCTCGGCACCAAACGTACTGATCTTAAACCAATCATATACTTTAAGAAGGGCCGTCAACACTCCCGTGTTGAGAGCGTCCACTCCGGCTAACTTAGCCACGAGTTGTGAATTAAATTCAGCCGTTTGTTCGGCATCAAAATGATTCTTTTTAGGGGCGTCTATTAGGGTGAATCGCACCAACTGATCAACCTGGCTCATTGCTTTTAATTTACCTTTGACCCAATCCACCCGGGTGAAGTCAATGGGCTGCTGATCAAGGGGCTGGCTGATTGTGGCGGCCTGAGTGTCGTATTTTTTAATTTCTTCTAACACCGCTAAACTTTTAGCATCCCCTTTTGTGCTTAGTTCCTGAAATTTTAATTGATCATAAGCATTCAGCAGCGTG
>CAIMNF010000033.1 GCA_903842755.1 Oligoflexia bacterium | reverse complement strand
GCAAACATTCGTGAAGGTCGTATTTGAGATATAGCTATTTTATGTTGATTTCTTGCATGAAACAGATAGCGCCACCAATTGATTGAATCCCCAAACCATCGCGGCGTTAACCGAATTAATGAGCACCCTTTCGCCCGATCAAATGATGAAAATGCAATCCATTATGCATAACACCATGGCCGGCTTTGACGTGACCCGCGAAATGACCGAATTCGAAAGCTCGTTGCCTCCACACTTCAAACTAAAAATGGCTCAAATCATGAGCCAAAACCCCATACAAACCGCTGCCGCGCCTACTCCAACGAACGAGTCCGAAGCCCGCTTAATTATTTTGCAATCCGTGGCGCAAGGGCTGATGAGTCCCGCGGAAGCCCTAAAAGTTTTGTTTCCAGAATAAGGGGACGAAGAAAGTGGCCCCGCGCGAACAAAAATTAACCAAGTGGTGCTCTCGTATAATTATACAATAAAAGTGTAAATAATCAAATCTTTTCATTTACAAAACAACTGAATTCGCTTCATAGTCGCCTACTATGACGACTCTCAAAATTTCCAAACTCCCCATTTGTTTAATCCTCTTCACTTTATTTTCTTTAAACAGAGAAGCCAGCGCACAATCGTACCACAAAATCTGCTCCCAGGTTTTAGATCCCACAGCGATCAGTGCCAACTTTAACGAGGAAATGGCCAACCGCTATCCAAAACTAAAAATGATTTTTAAGGACCCCGATGCCTTTGTCGCTACCATGCGCGAGCGCTTCCGACTGCAAAAGCAATTGACTCCGCACCAACCGCTTTTATTTGATTATAGCGACGTAGGACTTCCTCTATTAGCAGACATCAATAAAGCTCTGGAACGCAAAATTCAATTTCTAAGCGAAATTCAAAGAAATCAACTTTATCGCGGCAAATCTAATATTTCGACCGATGAAATTGCGGTGGCGTTGCAATACTTAAACGACCTCCATCAGGAAGCCCAATCGGCTATCCAAGCAAATGCCATCCGCTACTTACCGCTCATCGAGCTTTCTTACTATGCGTCGCGCGCGATTGGCCACTTCGATGCGGGCGAGTATTCGTTCGCCCAGCGTTTATATCTTCAAATTGATCGAAATTTAGACGGGTATCAGCAGCACTCCATGGCAGACGAATACGCCTTGTACAAAGAACGAAAATTCAAACTTTTCCACGACAAAAGTGCCTCCTCCGGTTTCCAAGCCGCAGAGGGTGAATTTGAACGTGTCTTTGCGGACCAAGACCAATTGAACATCATCTTAGTCCCCACCAACGAAGCGTTAGACCGTGACGCTTTTTTGCGACTCATGCGTTACGACATTGGACTTACCGGATTTACCTATGATCCCATTATTGCAGACGGATTTTTGCGCCCTTCTGGCGACTTTTTGGTTCACGACTTAAGGCATGAATCTGCGAAATACCTGGAGAAAATTAAATACCTCCAAAGCCACGGCCTAACCCACGCCCAATTTTCGGCGTTGGGCCCGGCGATTGATCGTTGGACGATCGAATTAAATCATGAAACAGGCGAAATCAAAGATCCGCAACTCAAGGAAGCCGTCGACCTTTTGGTCTTCAATTTTTATCATGACCGCGGGTATCCACAAGTGCCGTCGGCCTTTTTGAACCGAAAGAAGGACGTCGTTGCTTTTGCTCTCTATGCCATGATGAAAATCAGCGGCCAAGGGGTCCCTTTCCGCAATCCCTACCGCTACCTTCCGCAAGCCAGTGAGTGGCTTCGCAATTTTTGGCTAGCACGACTGGACCAAGAAGTGGACGTCGTGTCTAAACTTTAATTCAACGATCCCCATTGAGCGGCACTTGTTCATTGTCATCGGACTCATTATTTGATAAAAACATTCCACCATGATCATTCCAGAGCTTCTTATCCCTGCGGGGAGTTTAGAAAAACTTAAAACCGCAGCCCTTTACGGAGCGGACGCGGTTTATTTATCGGGCCAGAAATTTGGACTTCGAACCGCAGCAGAAAATTTTACCTTGGACGAACTTGAAGTGGGAATCGGTTTTGCCAAAGCACACGGCGTAAAGACGTACATCGTCCTCAATGGTTTTTTGCACGACAAGGACTTGGCCGAACTTCCCGCGTTCGTGAAAGCCATTACCACGCTTGGAGCAGATGGAGTCATTGCTTCAGACTTAGGAGTGATCACCACGGTGACGGAACATTCCGAAATCCCCGTGCATTTGTCCACGCAAGCCAGTTGCCTGAACAAAGAGTCCGGCCTATTATGGCGGGATTTAGGCGTAAAGCGCTTGATTTTAGGTCGCGAAGTCAGCATCGCCCATGCAGGCCAAATAAAAAAATCAACCGGACTTGAAGTCGAACTTTTTATTCATGGATCGATGTGTATGGCCTATTCCGGCAACTGCACTATTTCCAACTTTACCCAAGGACGCGATAGTAATCGCGGCGGCTGTGCCCAAAGTTGTCGCTTTAGCTATACCCTGGTGGACCAGCCCGATGCAAAGCCTACTTACTTGATGAGTTCAAAGGACTTGCTAGGATTACGCCTAATTCCGCAATTTGCGGAAGCAGAAATTGATTCCGTAAAAATTGAGGGCCGCATGCGCAGCCCCCTTTACGCAGGAATGACGGCAAAACTCTACCGACAAGCATTGGATGCCTTTTCGCGCTCCCGGAACGAGTTCGACGCACTCCTAGAACACCTGGAAGGCGAGCTAGAAAAAATCCCGCACCGTGAATATACGCAAGCCAGTTTAATTCAGCCGGCTTCGAGCGATTCTGTGCTCAAGATCGAAACCCGCTCTTTGCATCGGCCCGAGTATCAATTTGTGGGCATTGTGAATCAAATCAGGGGCGATTCAATTTTAGTCGAAGTTCGAAGCGCATTTAAACCGAACGAAATGCTTGAAGTGGTTTCCTTTGATGACCATCCCATTCCTCTCCCCGTTGCCCAAGTGAAAAGTATCAAAGGCGAAGACTTAGAAATGGCCAAGATTAGTACCTTGGTGCGCCTTCCTAGAATCCCTGGTGTTTCCGAGGGACAGCTCATCCGAAAACAGGTGATCTCATGAAGTGGGTCACTTATTTAACTCAAACTGCGGATATCCAAGCCTGTCTTCGTGCGGGCGTAACCGAGGTGATTTTGGCGCCGATTGAATTATCCCGCGGTGGAACACTCCCCTTGCCCGCCCTGCAAACCCTGGCTCAAGAAGCGAAAAATGCTGGTTTAAGGCCTGTTTTGGAGTGGGATATTCTCATGACTCAAGACCGGATGGATCATGCACAACGTTTATTGAAAAAATTAGACTTAAGCGTTTTCGCTGCTCTTCGGGTTCAAGATCCCGGCGCAGTTTATTTTTGTTTGCATCACCTCTGGTTACCACTGCAACTGAATTTAGAGACTGGCAATCACAATCTAGCGGGAATTCTGCGGTGGAAAAAACTGCTTGGCTCGCGCCTGGACAAAATCATCTTATCGATTGAGCTTCCCGCCGAAAAAATCCGCGAAATTATTGCAACCGTACAAGTCCCGACCGAGATCATGGGACTGGGCCCTATCCTTTTATTTTATACGCCACGGTATTTGCTCTCCATCGAGCGCAATGACTTATCCTGGCTACAAGACGAAGAAACCGTCTCCCACCACCGCCTTGAAGCAACGGCAGACTCGGAAGAAAGCTTGCACCGCGGGTTTCGAATTCGTGAAAACAGTCACGGCACGTTTGTTTATCACTCAAAAGATTATTGTTTGGTGGATCGCCTGAACGAGCTACGCTCCATGGGCTTGCACTCCATCCGTTTAGATGAACGCTTGAACCCCGGTCCAGAAACGATCCTTAAGCTTTCCCAAATCAACAGTGACGAGTCGGCCTCGGCATTTATTCAAAACCACCCCGTAAAAGTGACCCGCTGTTTTTTCCAAACCAATGCCACCGACATTTTATTTAAAAAACTAAAAAATACGCACACCCAACGCGTCGATCAAGGCTTTGTTGGCGAAGTCGTTGAAGTCTCCAAAAGCCACTACATCGTGGCCCAAGTTTTAGGGAAGGCCCGAAGTTTAAAACGCGACCGCAGTTACCGCGTGGTTACTCCGAACGGCAAGGAAGTACTACTCCAAGTTCACGAACTCAAGAATTTAGATGCTCAAAAATGTGAAGAAGTGAAAGAGAACGATTTTGCGATGATTCCTTATGCGAAATCGATTACGGTTCGATCGATGATTTACGAAGTGTCAACTGCCCCCTCACGCTGCTGATGTTCATTAAGTAAACAAGGTCCTTTTTCGATTATTTTGTGTAGATGGATTCTGGTGCCCTGAACTGTTTTTCAATATTCTTCAAATTTCAGCTACTTTATGCACATTTTGTGTTTCTTTTCAGCACGCTAGGGGGGCAGTTTCTAAATTGAATCGACCTCAATGGGAAACGCGGTATTTAACTGGTGATTAAATACATTTATAAAAGAAGG
>CAIMNF010000032.1 GCA_903842755.1 Oligoflexia bacterium | reverse complement strand
TGATTACCGATGCAAAGGGTGATGTGGTTCTGGTTGCAGGTTCACAACGTGTGGGTCGGTACAATCTTCCAGTGGGATCGAATCTCGTGGTTGAAAACAACACCGATATCCGTCCGGGTGACGTGATCGCGAAGATCCACCGTGAAACTTCCAAAACGAAGGATATTACCGGGGGTCTTCCACGGGTTGCAGAGCTATTTGAAGCGCGTAAGCCTAAAGACTCGGCCGTTGTTACCGAAATTAATGGAACGATTTCTTTCGGAAAAGACACGAAGGGAAAGCGGAAATTAATTGTGACTCCAGATCAAGGCGGCGAGCCGCGTGAGTACCTCATTCCAAAAGGCCGCCACTTGGCGGTCAACGAAGGGGATTACGTCAAAGCGGGCGAGCCATTGATGGATGGTCCAGTGAATCCGCACGATATCTTGCGAGTGTTGGGCGATAAGGCATTGGCGAAATACTTAGTGGATGAAGTCCAAGAGGTTTATCGTCTCCAAGGGGTGAAAATCAATGATAAGCACATTGAAATCATCGTTCGCTCCATGCTTCGAAAAGTAAAAATTAAAGACGCGGGGGATACCCGTTTCCTTTCTGGCGAGCAAGTGGAGAAATTCATGTTCGAAGAAGAACAAAATAAAGTGAAGGCAAATGGCGGTCAATTGGCTACCTATGAGCCACTCCTCTTAGGGATTACGAAAGCGTCTTTGACGACGGAAAGCTTTATTTCTGCGGCGTCCTTCCAGGAAACAACCAAGGTTCTTACCGAGGCTGCGATTACCGGAAAAGTGGATTATCTCAAAGGCTTGAAAGAAAACGTCATCATGGGCCGCTTGGTCCCTGCAGGAACTGGCTTAGCTAAATATCGTAATTTAGTTGCGAAAGTAAATGCTGCAGAAGTGGAAGAGGCTCCTTCGCAAGAGCAAGAAACTGCTTCGTTGCGAACGATGTAATTCGGCTTAAGTTTTAGTAGATTTTATTTTGCGCTGCATGTATAAAATCTGAAGGTTTAAATCAAAATTTAGATTAGTCCTTCGCGCGATTAGCTCAGTTGGTAGAGCAGGATGTTTACACCGTCAAGGTCGGGAGTTCGAGCCTCTCATCGCGCACCAAATTTTAAAAAGGATTCGGGTAAACCCGGGTCCTTTTTTTTTGCTCATTGTGAACTTTGGTTCTTCGGCTTTTTTCTGTCGTTAGTGTGTCTAATGGAGGTGACCCTCTTGTTTGATCCGTGGTACAAAACGTCGCTCAGCGCGTGCCTTCTTGGTCATTCGCTCGATTTCGATATTCCTTATGACGTGTTTTCCACTCAGCGCATCGACGAGGGGACCGAGTTATTGTTGAACTCGCTTCCTTTGGCCGAGTTTCCAAAACGGATTTTAGACATGGGATGTGGCTATGGTGCGCTCGGTATTCCTCTTGCTGCGGCGTTGGGGTCGAGCGTCGAGATGGAACTAGTGGATCGGGATCTGCTGGCTGTTCAGTATTCGGCGCGAAACGCCGTTAAAAATAAACTTGCCCATGTTCGTGCGTACGGAAGTTTAGGGTACCGTGATTTACCCCAAGGTAACGACGGCTACGATTGGATCTTGTGTAACGTTCCTGCACGGATTGGATTACCCTTCATCCAACACTTGCTCTTCGAAGGGCAAGCGCGCCTGAGGAGTGGCGGTTCAATTTTTTTGGTCATTATTCACGACTTATTGCCCTTAATAGAGAGGGAAGCGGGGATCACGCGCCTTGGGTTAGAGGTGTTGACCCGTGGATCGCGACATACCGTCTTAAAGCTCGCAAAGACAAAAGAAGACTTGAGCGGAGCCATTGCCTATAGTTCCGATATTTATTTAAGAGATTCCGTAACTCTGGACGATTCGGCTTTTGATCGACCCTTTGACCTTGGGGGTGACGACCCAAAACGCGTGCAATTTGGGTTGCCCCTTTTGCTCGATGCTTTGCCGCGCGCGCTTGAGCAAAACGAGAGCCCCATTGCCGTGACCGTGAGAAGCGGTTACGGAGTCATTCCTTGTGCCCTTGCAAAGCGCTTCAACAATCTCACCGTAGTTACCGTAGAGAGGGATCTTTTAGCTTTGGAGTTCATCGAGCGAAATTTTAGAAAATTGTTTTCTGACTTAAAACGACTTCAGCAGCGCAAAGCGGCGCATTTTCCGGACGCGCTTAGTGAGTTTCGAAAAGTGGATCTGATCGTGGGTGAACTTTCGCCCGCCTCTGGACGTGCGGTAATCGAAAGTGAATTGACGGTGAGTGCTCGGCAATTACGAGCAGCCGGGGGGCAGGGGATTTTTCTTTGTTTAGATAAAACGTATCAAGAGTCGGTGAAGCCCTTAATCGATCAAAAAAAATTAAGCGCGAATCGGATGATGAGCCGCAATGGCTATTCCATTGTTCGGCTCGGGTGATGCGTCTAAGGGTAGTCCGTAACTAAAATGACGCCTCTCTTGCCTGCTTTTCCTCAAAATCACGTAACTCCATTTAAGTAAATTTAAATTTGGGGCGAAGAGCAGGAAGTGATTGAAATAAAAAATCAGAGCATTACCACGTCGTTTTTAAACCTACTGGATCAGTTTCCAGAAGAATGTCTAGTGTTGATCGACGAGATGATGACCCAGCCGCTAGATCTTTGGCGATTATTGTTATTGATTCGCCATACCGGATTTGACGAGGTTAAGCGGAGATTCGCTGACGGAACGAATAGGGTATGGGTTAAAATTGAACGGCAATTGGGAAGTACAACGGAAATCAGGGGAGTTACGGATCTAGAGGGTGAGCTTTAC
>CAIMNF010000031.1 GCA_903842755.1 Oligoflexia bacterium | reverse complement strand
CTTCCCGTCATTCCAATCGGGCACCTGCTGGATCGAGATTCGACAGAATTCCTCCGTCGCGTACCGTCCCGTGGTGAGTGCCGAGAAACTGAACCAATTACGCATGGTCTTGTCGAACGATGAGTTCAAAGGATTCGCCACGGGCGGAACTAAAGGGAATCCAACATCCCCCGATGCTCATGATCAATAAACCCCTGGCTAAAATTTTGGTCATTCTTTAGGTGCCTCATGGAACCTTTCGGGCCGAGATTCTTAAAACTTAAGTTTAATTCTTCCACCTGCTCAATCAAATCTGTGGCAAAATAATGGAGTCATTTCCATGACTTTATTGAATTTAGGGGTGCAACTATTCGTTAGGACTGCTAACCTATGCCAAGCAAGGAGCAACACGCATGAGCATTTCGGAAATCTCGATTCGTAGGCCTGTTTTTGCATGGATGTTAATGGTCGCCCTGATTATTTTCGGGGCCATTTCGTTTCAACGAATGGGGATCAGTCAAATGCCTGACGTGGACTTCCCGGTCGTTAATATCTTCCTCCGCCTCGATAACGCTGCTCCGTCCGTCATGGAACTCGACGTGGTAGACATCGTCGAAGACGCCGTCATGGGAATCGAAGGTCTAAAAACCGTTTCTTCAAGTGTGAGTCAAGGCATTGCGAATATTACTTGCGAGTTCAATTTGAATCACAATATTGACATCGCCCTCCAAGAAGTCGTCAACCGAATCGACCAAGTGAATAACCAACTTCCTACGGCGCTCTATCCTCCGGTCGTGACCAAAACTAATCCCGAAGACCAACCCATCATGTGGGTGATGGTCACTGCGGACGATACCGTCCCCCTTTACCGCCAAATGATGTACGCCCGAAACACACTGAAGGATCAACTTTCGACCATTCAGGGAGTGGGCGACATTGCATTGCGCGGCTACGTGGATCCCAATCTCCGTGTTTGGGTGGATACCAAAAAGTTACACCAGTACGAGCTCACCAGCTCCGACATTCTGACCAGTATTCAAGCCGAACAAATTGAACAACCGGCAGGCCGCATTGAGGCACCCCTTTCCGAAACCAACATTCGGGTATTAGGAGAAGCAAAATCAACGACCGATTTCTCAAAAATCCGAATCAATACCCGAGGCGGAGCTCCAAATTATAACCCCATCGTCCTTTCTACGGTAACTCGGGTAGAAGAAGACATTTCCGACCTACGGGCCATTTCTCGCTACAATGGCAAAACAGCAGTAGGTCTAGGAATCGTCAAACAACATGGCTCCAACGCGGTGGAAGTCGCCAAACTAGTACGTGCAAAGGTGGAGGCCCTCCGCCCCACCCTTCTTCCGGGCTATGACATGAATGTACGCCTCGACACGACTCAATACATTCAAGAATCGGTCGATGAGCTCAACATGTCGCTCATTTATGCAGCACTCCTTACTTCTGTGGTGTGTTTTCTTTTTTTAGGATCGTGGTCTTCCACGTTCAATGTACTCCTGGCAATTCCCACTTCGATTGTCGGTGCATTTATTGCGCTTTATTTTTTCGGATTTACGTTAAATACCTTTACCTTGCTTGGCCTAAGCTTAGCCATTGGGATCGTGGTGGATGATGCCATCATGATGTTGGAAAACATCGTGCGGCACTATGAAATGGGGAAAAATAGAAGAAGAGCCGCCATCGAAGGTTCGCACGAAATTACCTTTGCTGCCATTGCGACAACGATTGCCATCGCCGCAATTTTTATTCCCGTTGTTTTTATGCAAGGGGTGATTGGGAAATTTTTCTTCCAATATGGCATTACGGTTACGGTTGCTGTTTTTCTATCCCTTTTAGAAGCGTTAACCCTTACTCCAATGCGCTGTGCGCGATTCATGCACTCGGCGCACGACAACCCTACGGCAATGATCAAAGTCATGGATCGCTTTATGAATCGGCTTTCCGAGCTTTATAAAAATGGTCTTAAGTGGTGCTTGGCCCATCGATGGATTGTGGTTTTTGCTTCCATAG
>CAIMNF010000030.1 GCA_903842755.1 Oligoflexia bacterium | reverse complement strand
ATTTCGTGCGCGATTCGTTTAGCCACTTCGCGCCAGGCCATTTCCCGTTGTCCTTTGACTAAAAAAGTAAGGTCGTCGATTACCGCCACTGCCCCCCAAATCTTTCCGTTTTCTTTGAGCGGGGTAGCGGTGGCGCTCAAGTTTTTGACTTCGCCTTTGACTTTCACGGTCCAAGATTTCTCTCGTTCAAGTTTCGACAAATCCGCTAAACCTGCGTTCAAAACGGCACCTAAAATCTTATTCTCTTCGTGAAAAAAAAGGCTGTTTAAGGGGTGGTTAATGTAATCTCCTGGCGGAATATCGAGCAAGGTGTTTGCCGAAGCATTGAGCGCAAGAAGTTTTCCGGAGTTATCCACAAGCACAACACCCGCCGCAATATTGGCCAAGATCGCCTCTTGTTGTTGTGTGCGTTGACGGAGGGTGGATTGGTTGGACCTTAAGTCAGCAGTCATTTTGTTAAAGCTGTCTACGAGAACGGCGATTTCGTCTTCGCCGGTTTTCTCAATCACGATGTCTAATCGACCGCGGCCTACGTCTTGGGCGGCTTTCACCAGGCGTTCAACGGGGACCGTCAGTTCACGCGCTAAATAAAGTCCCAACCAAATTTCTGCAAAAATAATTAGCAAAGTAATGAGGATCAGCATCACCAAGTAAGTGGTTTTGATGGGATACTGTAAAGGGTTAGTTTCGCGGTAATCTTCGGCTACGTTCGCAATCTGCCCTGCGCGGGCAGTCAGGTTAACGGGGATGAGAGAACTCACCACGATTACGGCTTTTACCTTGCCCGAAGTGTAATCAATGATTGGAGTAGCGGCGCGAACCAAGTCGGCATGCCCCACGTTTTGAACGAAAGATATTTTTGTACCTTTAAAGGCCTCTTTGAGGCGGTCCAGACTCAGTCTTGCATAAGAAAATGGATTCTGCTGCTTTGAATCGGGGTCCATGACCAAGACCGGAGCATCCAATGGGTCCCGGTAGAGTTCAATGGCATTGAGATCGTAGGTGGTGCGGAATTGCTCGAGCATGGCCTGGAAATTTGGATTTTTCGGAACTTTTCTAGATCTTGCGGCTAAGTAAAAGTGCAGCTGCTTGGCAATAAGGTTTGAAAAGTGACTAGAATTTTGGTCCGCATTTTTATAATAAAGACTAGAAATTTCGAGCGAGGATTGGAGGGTATTTTGAATTTTAAGCGAAAACCATTTATCAAAGCTTTGGTTAATGTATAAGACCGAAATCAAAAACAAGGTGAGCGTAGGAACCGTTGAAAACCCGATAAACGCGGTCACGAGCTTCGTTTTAAGTCGGGCTCCAAGGACTTTACTCTTTCGATCAAAAAAGATTTTGCCGACATTTTTAAAGATGAGCCAGAGCAAGGCGACCAAGATAACAATGTTAAAGTTAATTAAACCAAAGAAGAAAATGGAGTTTACAAAGGGGAGTGTGCTCGAGATGCGCGTCAGCTTAAATTCGATAACCGAGAGAAGGATAATGACGAACGTTAGTCCAAAGATGAGGACTCGTTCGCGGCGCCTTTTGCGAAGTTCTCGGGTTTCTAAACGAACCGGGTTGCTCATTTCCGCTAGGATAACATAATCGATTGACAAGTGCTAATTGACTCAGGAGACTCCCCTTCATGACTGAGCTTGCGATTGCTTTAGATTTTCCAGATTCTGCAACGGCGGACCGTTTGATTTGCGATTTAGGGGAGCTTCCGGTCATTTATAAAGTGGGCCTAGAGCTTTTCTTGGGTGCAGGACCCGAATGGGTCAAAGCCCATTGTACTCGCGGGAAGCGAATCTTTTTAGATCTTAAGTTTTATGATATCCCAAACACCGTAGCGGCCGCGGTTGCTCAGGCCGCGTCCCTTGGTGTGGAATTCACCACGGTCCATTTGTCCGGCGGACGAAAAATGTTGGATGCCCTTAAAGTCGCGCCCAAAGTTCTCGGTGTGAGTGTTTTAACCAGTTTTTCGGAAGAAGACTGGTATGAAAATAGTTTAAGGATTTCCGAGCGGCCGCACGGCATTCCGCAAGCAGTCCAAAATTTAGCGGGGTTGGCGGCTCAGCACTCTGCAGTCTTCGGTATGGTTTGCTCGGCTCACGAGGTAAAATGGATCAAGGGCGCGTATCCAAATCTTTATACCGTAGTTCCAGGTATTAGGCCGGTAGGGGTGCCCTCACAGGATCAAGCGCGAGTAATGACTCCAAAGGAAGCCGCATTGGCAGGAGCATCGGCCATCGTCGTGGGTAGGCCGATCACGCAATCCCAGGATCCTAAAAAAATAGTAGAACAAATTCTCAACGACATTGGCTAAGTAAAATTGAAAAAGGAAAAATATGATTTCGACCTCTGGACCGACCGAGCTTCTGATTAAAAACCCCCACAGCATTTTATCTGCCCTTCAGCACCGGCCTCAAGATGTTTTGGAAGTGACTCTACCCCGCGATAAAGGGCGCGAAGAAGGACCTGCGGGACAAGATCATGTGTGGAAAGTCATTGAGCAACTGGCGCGAAGGGAAAATGTAAAAGTAAAAGAAGCGGCGAGCTCAGCAATAGACGGGGCGCGAGAAATAAAAACACAGAGCAAGCGCGATCCGCGCAAAAAAGAGGTGCAGCCTAGGAAAGAATTTATTGGCCGTGAGAGTACTCATGGCGCAATGATTCGTCCTAAAAAGTCGCTCGCCATTGAAGAGTTATTTCAAGAGATTGATGCCAATACCAGAGGAGTGTGGCTTGCGCTAGATTGTTTACAGGATCCCCAAAATTTAGGCGCAATTTTTAGATCGGCCGCATTTTTTGGAGTGAAGGGGCTGATCATGACTTCCGAGCGTTCGGCGCCGATGACCCAGACCGTGTATGATATTTCTGCAGGAGGTGTCGAGACACTCCCTTTTGTTACGGTCATTAATTTGCAGCGCGCTTTTGAAGTGGCAAAAAAATCAGGAATGTGGATTTTGGGAACCTCGGAACACGCGAAGGATACTCTTCAAAATACAAAAAATGATCGTCCCTGGCTGATCGTAGTCGGGAATGAGGAAAAAGGAATGCGGCGTTTAACCGCGGAGGCTTGCGACGTCGTGGTGAGTGTTCCTGCTCGGCCTGGACCTAATGGAAAGATCGGGGTAAGTTCCCTTAATGTTTCCGTAGCAACTGGAGTGATTCTTTCCCACTTTTCCTAAGCGTATTTTTCGGGAAGTTGAAAACATCGAATTGCATTTTGCGTGGTAATTTTTGCAAGTTCTTCAAATGGAAGTCCACGAATTTCTGCGAGCTTGATCGCGGTATGTTTTACCATTGCGGGTTCGCATTTTTTGCCTCGCAAGGGGACGGGAGCCAAAAAAGGGGAGTCTGTTTCAACCAGGAGCCTGTCCAGTGGGAAAGTTTTTGCCATTGCTCTCAGTTCGTTTGAGTTTTTAAAGGTGAGTATTCCTGACAAAGAAATAT
>CAIMNF010000029.1 GCA_903842755.1 Oligoflexia bacterium | reverse complement strand
TCCCGCCATCATCGGTACTTTCAATCCGCAGGCCGCCGCAAGTGGGGCTAGGATAATGGAAACTTTGTCGCCAATCCCTCCGGTCGAATGTTTATCAATTTTTGTGCCTTTCACTGAAGAAAGATCGTATCGTTCACCGGAGTGGATCATCGCTTGGGTGAAGGCAGCAGTTTCGTTCAACGTCATTCCCTGAAAATAAGTGGCCATCAGGAACGCGCTAATTTGATAATCGGGGATTTCGCCCCGCGTGGATTGTCCTACAAAAAATTTGATTTCGTCTGGGGTGAGTTCAATGCCATCTCTTTTTTTCTGGATTAATTCTGGTGTAGATAATGCGTTCATAGCAAATTTCCTAAAAAACTTTCACCGGTAATTGGCGGTGGCGGTAATGTTCCTGTGAGCGCTTCAAAAATGGTAGCGCCCATATCGCCGAGGCTGGCCCGCACTCCTAAGTCTACACATTGATTCATTTGGGGTGAGAATCCTAAGATCGGAACAAACTCACGAGTATGGTCAGACCCTTTGTACGTTGGATCGTTCCCATGGTCTGCCGTTAAAAGGATCAAGTCTTGTTCTTTTAGTTGCGGAATGATTTTACCGAGTACCACGTCAAACTCTTCTAGTGCCGAAGCAAAGCCTTGAACGTCTCTGCGGTGACCGTATAGCATATCGAAGTCAATTAAATTACAGTAAGCCAAGCCGTGTTCAAACTGAGAAACTTGCTGCTCCAGAACTTGAAGTCCGTGGGTGTTTCCGTGGGTATCTATATTTTGAGGAACACCGCTCCCTGCGAAAATATTCGAAATTTTACCAATTCCTAGGACGGGGATGTTGGCGTTACCGAGGGCGTCCAGAATCGTAATGTGTTTGGGGTGTTGGGAATAATCTTTACGGTTATAGGTTCTTTTAAATGGATTTCCTGTCGCCGGATTGCCTACAAAGGGGCGAGTAATAACTCGGCTAATTTGAAGTTCATCGCAGATTTTTCGTGCGGAAAATGCGATTTTGTTTAAACGGTCTAATCCAAAAGAAGTTTCGTGGGCGGCAATTTGCCAAACGCTGTCGGCCGACGTGTAGAGGATCGGTTTACCGGAGCGAATGTGCTCTTCGCCCAATTTTTCGATAATTTCTGTACCGCTTGCGGCGCAATTTCCTAAAACTCCGGGAAGTTGGTTTTCGGTAACCCAGCGCTGGACGATCTCTTCAGGAAACCCATTTGGAAAAGTGGCGAATGCGGTTTCGACCGGCGTTCCCGTCATTTCCCAATGGCCCGAGGTGGTGTCTTTTCCGAAAGATTTCTCCCTGGCTTTTCCAAAAAATCCAATTTTTCGAGTGGGCTCAGAGCCGCCTGCGATTGGCGTCAAATTGTTCGCACCGAGCTGGAGCAAATGCGGGATATGCAGGGGTCTGCCAAATTTTTGTAGAAACTGGATGGCCAAATTTCCCAAGGTATTTGCGCCAAGGTCACCGAATGCAGCGGCGTCCGGAGCTTCGCCTACGCCGCAGCCATCTAGAACGACCCAGAATACGCGAGAAAATTTGGCGGTTTGATTCTTCATTTTTTTGAGTTGATCTTCCTCTTTAATTCCTATACCCTGATCATAGGGATGTGTGAAGCATTACCTAAAGCTTTTAACGAAATAAGCTTTTAAAAAAACAAGTTTTTAACGTGCACTTCGCAGTTTACATCAATGAATTTAGGTTAATGTAAACGATCGAAGTATTAAAATAGGTAGTAAGAATAACTAAAAAGGCAAAACAAGCAAACGGAATGCACCAAAAACCGAATGATTCAGAAATGGGATTCTAGAATCTAAAGGGTGATCCGCCGATTTCGATAGCCAGCGCAGATTGAGCTAAAAAATAAATTTATGAAAAG
>CAIMNF010000028.1 GCA_903842755.1 Oligoflexia bacterium | reverse complement strand
ACTGATTCACGGAAAAAGCAAATTTACCATTGGGATGAAATACAAACGCATCGTTGCCCGACAGCGACTGCAACGGACTAATCCAGTTCAATGGCTGAGTCACTGAACGGAGATCAAAAAAGCTAATCGCGTTGCTGTATTCTACAGAATCGATTATATAAGATTTGCTGGGGTCAAACATCATCCATGCGCCATATGCTATCGATGACCTAGAATACGATCCACCAGTAAACTGATGAGTAAGCACTCCCGTATCCTCATTCATCGCGTATTGAAAGATCGTCCAGTTAGAAATACTTCCGACAAATACCGTGCTTTTCAACCCTGTTGGTGTTGCCGTTGGCTTTGGAGTCGGAGTTGCAGTTGGGGTTGGCAAAGGAGTTGGAGTTGGAACAGGCACAAACGTACCACCGCCATTGATCGTCAAACAAGTTTTTTGCACTTCTGCGACTGTAAAAGGTGCATAAAATCGAAAAGTACTTTCAATTGCCGTCCCCTTTTGAATCACGCAACTACCAACCAGCTTATTAGTGGTGCAACTACCGGTATGGTTAAAGTATGAAGGACTACCGCATAATTTTTCAGCCAATCCAATATCGGTTTGATAAATTTTACCGTCAAAATCGAGGCAAATCTCGCTTTGCCCTGAATAATTTACGCAACTTGTTTGCGACGTTTGACCTTTAGGTACGCAAGTAAACCCCATTTGATCTTGAGTTACCCAACACGATTGCCAATTCGCTAAACTCCCAGTTCCTACCGTGTCAAAGGTCGAAATGGCGCCACTAGCAACTAGGGACTTCGACGCTGGATCTAAGTAAAGGTAATCGCAAGCGAGAGTTCCCGTTCCGGTCGCAGCATTCGAAACCAATGCCGTTGGAAAATTAGAGCTAACCGAAGTTGCATTATTCAAAGTCGTAACTTTGCTCGAAGAAGATAGAATATTGCTATCAATAAAACCTGGCTTTCCAAGCGCGCTTGTATTGGGCACACTTGTTGGCACCATTATATATTGATGATTTGCAGCATTTTTTGTACCTGAGTACACAACATTAATTGAACTCGGGCAGGTTAAAACCAAATTAGGGATTGAGTTAACGACGGTCCCATTCTGGAAAACCAATAGCAGTCCCGCCAAAACCACAAGAGCGCCCACTGGCCATTTTTTCTTACGAATAACGCCAACTACTTTGCTCAACCTAACTTCAAATATTTTAAAAGATCCCATTATTTCCTCATCGGTTTGACCAGAGAAAACCTTTAAAAGGAATTTTGACAATAATTTCAAGTTATTGCTAAAAGCGACTCACACCATCTTTTTTGCTTTTAGCAGTTTTAACGCCGCATCATTAGCATAAACACTTGGCACAAAATTAATGTAACCGGCAAGCCTTCGGACAATGGAATTGTCTATTTCCACCAGTAACTTTGGGCCCGACTTCCGACTTAGAATTTTAATCGGCTCCTGCTCTAAATACAAAGGCCCGCCCTTACTTTGCCGGGTTAACTTTTCCTTGGATGCCGTGAAGGAAATGTCTTTTTCTGGAATATCGGCCAAGATCCATTCTTTTCCCGTGCCATAGGTTTCAATCGCTTCTTCAAAGCTTTTCACAATGGCCCGAATGCGCTTAATCCGTTTTTCTCGCTCGGCGACACTTCCGGTGCTTTCTAAAATTTTATGGGCGAATTCTGGGTGATGCACGGTCTTTGGCGCAATTCTAAACAGTAACATCTTGATCAATTCTTCTGTTTTATGATCCTTAATTTTTCGCTGAAACCGCACCTCTTGGCACCGATTAATAAAATAAACATCGTTCCACCAAAAAAACCGCTCATCTTGCTCTTCAATCATCGTAAATAAATCGTGGTATTGGTGAATCAAATCGTGATTTAAAAACTGTTCGGCGACATAAGTGGAAATCACATCAAACTTTGCCGATCCCGGATTTTTAACCACTTGCGAATACCAATTAAAGCGGGAAATCAAAAAATCCTCGACCGCGCGCATCGCATTGTCACGCACCCCAAACCCCATTTGCCCCTTCCCGAGATCAAACGTCGCTAAATTAGCCATGATATAATCGCGGTCAAACAAGCCATATTTAATGCCCGTGTAATACGAATCTCGGAGCAAATAATCCATCCGGTCCGCGTCTAAATCGGAATGCATCAGTTGATTCGCGATCGCGTAGGGCGAGTCCCCTTTAATGATTTTAGAGATCATTTTAACGTCAAAACCGTACTCTTCTAAAATTTGAGTAATTCCGCCGTCATAATCGGTATTTTTAATAATGAACGCACCGAGATGCTCGTGATTGTTCACCAGGTTTTTACTTCGCGCACGTGGGCGTCGTTCGTCAATTCCATGACGAATGTAGCCGTATTCTACCGTATGGCTAAACGGAAAAGTCCCAATGTCGTGCATGAGCGCTGAAATTCGAAGACTTTTATGCAACATGGCTTGGGCGGAAGTGGCCTTCCGATCAAACAGCTCTGCATCCGGCACCGCGATACCCAAGGCGCGTAACATTTGATCCATTGAATGCATGACGCCAATGGTGTGACCAAAACGATTGTGTTCCGCACCCGGAAAAATATAATTCGCAAAACTCAGTTGCTTAATCCACCGTAGACGCTGAAAAAACGGCGAATTGATGATTTTCTCTTCCCACTCGGTCACCGGAACGAATCCATAAAGGACGTCGTACAATACGCCACGTTTCATCTTTATTACACTACACTAACTTAAGATCACTTGCAAAATGGCCACAGATCGGTACCCTGGGCCAATGACCGGACCTTCAACCGTAAGCTTGCGCCCCCTTTGCCCCGAAGACTTAAGCCAAGTCCTGGTAATCGAACAACTTTGCTACGCAAGCCCCGGTTATACTCCCTGGACTAAAAGTCACTTTGAAGCGGAACTGAACAAGGCCTACGCCCGGCTTTTAGTTTTGACGGACGATGAAACGGATACCCTTGTTCTGGGGTATGTGGTCTATTGGATTCAAGCCGAGGGAGCGTCGCTATTAAACCTGTGTGTTCATCCCGACTGGCGCGGCTTAGGTTTTGGATCAAAACTATTGCAAGGAATGATCCGGGAAATTGTTCGGGATGAAATTCCTAAAATCTCGCTCGAAGTCAGGGAAAGTAATGCCTCGGCTAGAACGCTGTATGCGCGAGCCGGTTTTAAAGTGACGGGAACCCGGAAAAATTTTTACAGCAACGGCGAAAGCGCGATCACGATGGAAGTCCAAACCAGCGACCTCTCTCCAAAAGTACACTAAGTCAATTTTTCATCACAGGAACATTTTAAGGTTTTGAGTTAATCTACCACTGTATGAAGTGTAAATTAAAAATCTCCATTTTGATCGTAAGTTTCAGTAGCTATTTTTTCATCAACGGTGCCGTGGCCTTCGTTCTACCTGCAGACCGCCCCCTTGAACAAAAAGAAGAGTGGCTAGAAGCTGCAAAAAAGGTAGTAAAGGGGCTGGAAAACTCTGAAAATTTTGCCTCGCAAAAGTCTCCCTCCGTGAGCTTGATGAATTCTGCCTTTGCGTTTCCGGCGAATTCAAACTGTTTTTATGGGGGCTGGCCATCGCTGATTGACGAAGACGGATTTTGCAAAAATCCTGCGCAGAGCAACTCGGATTATCAAAACAAATGCAGTGAAAAAACCGATTTATATTGTAACCCCGTCTTTTTTGGCGAAGGGATTTGCGTTGCGAACAAGACCCACGATCAACGGATCAATTCCTACAAACAATGTGAGGAAAAATTCGAAGACCAAGGCGGCTCCTATCACTACATCCAAGCTTTTAATGACACTCAAAAATCAAGCTTAGCGGCTACGCTAAAATTAATTGACTCGGTTTGCAGCAGCGAAAAAAAACAGATCTCCTCGCTTTGCAAAAGACTAAAGCAAAAGGAAACAGAACTTGAAAAGTCGCCCAAAAAAGCGCCAATCATTGCCTCGAAACCAAAGCCCACCGAAGAGAAAAAGACGACTCCTGTAGCCGACTGCAAAAAAGACCCCACTCAGCCACTACCCTCCGTCGTAAAAAATCTTTTATCGAAATCGGAACAACAGGTTTACGACGCACTTAAAAAACAATTTGAACAATCCCCGATGTGCCATACGGAAGACAGTTTAACTCAAGATCAAAAAATTGCGGCTGCACTTGAGGCCTGGACCGCCAAGCTACAACGTTGCGCGGAAGGTTATGAATACGCAACTTGCGTAGAAATTTCTAAGAATTTTACGCATGACCAAGCCGCGCTGGACTCGTTTAAGAATCAGTTAGCGATCACCGGCAAGGAGCAAAGTGCCGTCGATCAACTTTTAGCTGCGGCTAAAACCGCTTTTAAAAACGATCCGGCGTTACTTGCGGCATCTTTAGCAAAAGCAAAAGAAGAGAACCTCCTGGACCATTGCCAATTTGTAAATCCGACGGCTTTTCAAAAAGCATACAAAAGTTACCAAAGCTTAAAAGAGGATCAAAAAGCAAAAAAAACCAATTTACTCACTGTGGTGGATTTAACCCTTCCGTTTAATTCCAGACGTTTATTTGTGTTTGATCTCGACCAAAATAAAACTCTTTTTAACACTTGGGTTGCAACCGGCGATGGAAAAGTAAATGGAAAATATCCCAATGGCAAGCCCGCAAGCGATGGCAGCAATCCCCCCGTCTCTAATAAAGTAGGTTCCGATGCTACTCCGGATGGAACATTTGTTACCGGTGGTACCCCGCAAACTGACCTAGCCAGCGCTTTTACCCTAAAAGGTGTGGACAAAAATAACAGCAATACCGATCAGCGCAAAATCTATTTCCATCAAGAAGGAATGGATATCCCAGATCAGCGCTTTACAGACGCCCTATTCAAGGCCCCTGATCCGTTTCCCAACCCAACGTTTGACCAGCTCAAAAAAGCATCGCCAGTGCAATATGTAGGTTACATACCATACACTTTTGGCTGCATCGGTGTTCCGCCGGTTCCCTCTTCTCCGTTTATTGCTGCAAATGCAGATGGAAAACCTTTAGACGAAGAAATCAAAAAGACCCTGGCAGGCGGATCAACCGTCTTTGTTTATAGTGGTAAAGAAACCGAAGACAGCGGGGGAATTTAATTCATCAAGAAGCGAAAATTAGCCTTTTACCGCATCCGGCCCATATTCCACATCTGAAACTTCTACTTGCAGGCGCTCCAGACTTTCGTTCGCATTGCAATCCGCTTTTTCAGTTTTAGTCGCAGCGAACACATCTTTCTGCACAAGCTCAAACCATTTTAAACTTTCCGGATGCGCTTTAATTTTTAATTTTACAATCGGTCGGGCAATGGAAACCTTTGCAAGCGTTTTTTGTTGGTTGATTGCGGCTTGAACGGCCATGGCTACATCGAATGCTTCGGGATTTCCATCGGGGATACCCTCAAAATCGGCGGCAGTTGGAAATGCAGTTGAATGAACACTCACCGCTTCTTCCTGAAATGCCCAGCGCCACACTTCATCCGTCGTGTACGGCACAAACGGTGCAAACAGTTTTAAAAATTCTTTCAGTGCAAAGCGCGTGGCAAACACAGCCGAAGACTTCGCTTTTTCTTGCTCGGACGTTAGACCTGCACCGGGAGCCGTCCAGGTACGGCCCTTCACCAGCTCTAGGTAAGAGTCTGTAAAATGCGACCAAAAAAACTTTTCTGTCTCTTGGAGAGCTTGTGCCGATTCGAACTGCTCAAAATGGCGATCGGCTTGCACTGCCAAATGTTTTAGCTTTGCTAAAAAAGCTAAATCTAAGGGCTCCGTAATTTCGCCCGCGGCAGCGCTATTTTGAAGCACAAATTTGGACGCGTTAAAAATCTTGGTCACCAGTCGACGACCAATTTTCATAATATTAGGATCAAAAGCCGTATCCACTCCATAGCGGGCAAGGCCGGTCCAATAGCGAACCGCATCGGCACCTTGTTCCTCAATAAACTGGGCAGGGGTCACCACGTTTCCTTTGGATTTGGACATTTTTTTCCGGTCTGGGTCCAGTACCCAGCCGGAGATGGCGATGTTTTTCCACGGGATACTTACCTCATGCAAATACGATTTCGCAATCGTGTAAAAAGCCCACGTCCGGATAATTTCGTGCGCCTGCGGACGCATAGTCATCGGGAATAATTTTTTATGCCGGGCCGGGTTTAATTCCCAGTGCGAGGCCAACTGCGGCGTAAGCGAGCTAGTAAACCAAGTATCAAACACGTCCGATTCGCCGATAAACCCATTTGGCTTGCCCCGTTGCGACTCCACATAACCCGGCGGAACATCCGACATCGGATCCACTGGCAATAGCTCCTTACCTGCTACGATGGGTTGATCGTGCTGAATCCGTCCCTGAGCATCGATCCGATACCAAACGGGAATACTCACCCCAAAAAATCGCTGCCGGCTAATGCACCAATCAATGCCTAAATTTTCGGTCCAGTTCCGGTAACGGGCCTCCATAAATTCGGGGTGCCATTTAATTTTTTTGCCGTATTCGATTAGCTTTTCTTTTTTATCTAACAACCGTACAAACCACTGGCGTGTGGTTAGGATCTCTACGGGACGATCCCCTTTCTCATAAAATTTAACGGCGTGGGAAATGGGTTTTGGTGGATTCACCAAAACTGCAGCAGCCAAGAGCTGCTCCACCATAATTTTTTGCGCTTGCTTAATGGTCTTCCCCTGAAGCGCGGCATACGCTTGGTTTGCAGCGTCCGGCTGAATACTTGGAAAACTTCCCGTCGCATCAAACACAATCGCCTGCATTCGCCCATCGCGGCCGACAATTTGGCGGAGAGGCAACTTTTGTTCCCGCCACCAAAGCACGTCCGTTTGATCGCCAAACGTACACACCATCAGAATCCCTGTTCCTTTTTCCGGATTGACCAGTTCACTGGCAAAAATAGGCACACGCACCCCAAAAATGGGACTCACTGCATATTTCCCGATCCATTTTTGGTAGCGTACATCGTCGGGATGGGCAGTAATCCCTACACAAGCGGCTAAAAGTTCCGGCCTGGTGGTTGCAATCACAAACGAACCGCCCCCTTCGACTTCAAATCGAATATCATGAAACGCGCCGGGTATTTCGCGGTCCTCCAGTTCGGCCTGAGCGACAGCGGTTTGAAAATCCGTATCCCAAAGGGTAGGAGCCTCCACCTGATAGAGTTCCTGCTTTTGGTGAAGGTCCAAGAAACTCAATTGCGCAATTTTTCGGGAGTGATCATCGATCGTAGCATATTCCATCCGCCAATCCACGGACCATCCCATCCGAGTCATAATTTGCTTAAAGACCTTTTCGTCCTCGACGGTGAGTTTATGGCAGTGTTCGATAAAATTTTTGCGCGATAAGTTTTTCTGCGGGATTTTCTTTTCTTGCAGCTCTTTATCGGACATCACAGATAAAATGGGAGGCAAATTTAATTCCGGCTCATAAGGCGCGGTGGCTTCGCACCGAATATGAAAATAGTTTTGCACGCGTCTTTCCGTCGGCAAGCCATTATCATCCCAGCCCATGGGGTAAAACACGTTCTTGCCCTTCATGCGTTGGTAGCGGGCTTGAATATCAGTTTGGGTGTAACTAAAAATATGACCCACGTGTAAAGAACCGGACACGGTCGGCGGAGGAGTATCGATCGCAAAGACCTCTTTCGGCGAATTTTCGTCAAACTCGTACAGTTTTTCTTTTGCCCATTGGGCGCTTAAGCGCGCTTCCATTTCTGCGAATTCTAAGGTTTTAGGGAGTGTTTGGAGGTCTTTACCTGTGACGGCATTGAATTTCATATCGCGCTAGAATACCACTCGCCGAAGGGGCATTCAATCGAATTAGGGGTAAAGACAGTTTGCGCGTTCTTCGTCGTTGGCCTGAAGCTGCGATTTTACAATTCCTGCGCTTCCGTTAAATCCGAGATAGGGGTACATGATTGCCGATTGATAATCGGGATTGCTACAATCTACACTACTTCCATTGTTCATTTGCCCACAGGAGTGCGCTAAGCCGAGCAGGTGACCTAATTCATGCGTTAAAATACTTTGTAAATCTGGCACTGGATTGCCCCCAGTAAAATAATTTTGATAATTGATGTTCATTACTGCAGCCGTCATGGTTTGAAACTGGGACGAGACATTACTGGTCACTGGACAAGTACTTGTGACCGCAATGGCCGAACTCCCAAAACTCCATCCGGAAGACATTTTGTAAATATACACGTAATTTGAAAACCCCGAAGGCGTAATGATCGGAGTGTTGCATACGGTTGCCGACGAAACTCGAGTCGAAGAATTTTGGACCGTGAAATCAGCCGTGGAAGTGCCTCCGGCATTATAAATCGTCAGTTGCTTAGACGCCTGAAAAAACGTGTTCCAACTATTCACCGCCGCACTAATGGCCTGCTGTTCCGACGCCGAAAAATCAACGGCTTGTATGGAAAGCGGGATGGGGTGATTCGCCCACTTGCCGGTAATCGTATTTGCTTGATCGGAATTTAATACACATTGGGTTTGAATGGAATTTGAAGAAGAATGCGCACATCCTTGAAAGCCAAAGGCCAGTCCAATGACAAGCGCCACAAAGAGAGTGCACTGGCCGACAAAAAACTTCATTTTCCCCTTCCCATTGAGCCGCCCTGGACTCAATATTAGTATACCATTCTTATCGGGTATTAACGCGGAAAATGAACTGAAAAATGAAGTTTATTTTAGCTAAAAATATCAACTATTTAAATTGAATAGATTAATGAATGAATGTTTCTGAAGCAGGAAGACGCTCTACAACCGGAGACGGCGAATGCCGCATTTCCATTTTTACCAAGATCACCGAAGCTAAACCTAGGCCAGCCACCAAAGCCCAAAAACCTTTGCCGTATCCTACTTTCATTGAAAAATTCTCAAAATAAAATTGCGCTCTCTTTATCATGGTGTCCCTATTTTTAAGTCTATCAAACAATTCTTAATCTAAAATGTGTCTTTTCAGACTCGTTACAAAACTTGCGTAAGCTTTTTGGGAATCTGAACAAACCGAGACTCCAGTTCGGTAAAATCGCTGAATTTCTTGAGTAAAAAATCAGGCTGCGCGTTTAATCCGCAAGGATTGATTCCGAAAAAACTGTGGGGAGTACGAAAAACATTTACGGAAAAGCCGCTTTTTAGCCAACCTTTTTGAACTTTTATACCGATTGAAACGATTTTACCTGACGGTGACCAAATCCCCAGGCGATCGTCTTGTTCGATGACCGCTTCAGGAATATCCTCTTGGATTACCGGTAGAATTCGACCCAGGGTTTGGTCAATCGCCTTGCGTACGCCGCGACTGTCCCCGACCCAATGGACCAACTCGGCCAAAACAAAGCACACCCATTGGCCAGGCCCGTGCCAGGTTTCGTTTCCCCCTCGGTTTCCCGCGACCACTTGAATCGTTTTCTGCGCATCTAATTGCCGGACCGAATCGGGAATTTGCTCCCACGCCACCTGTCTTTGCCCCAAGGTCACCACGGGTTCGACCTCGGCAAACAATAACGCTTGCCCCCCCTGGCTTTGAAGCTGCTCCAAAACGGAATCTTGCAGATTTTGCAGATCCTGAAAGGTAAACGGTGCCTGAGGGGTGGTTCGATTAATAAAGACTGACCACGTCGCCATCTTGAAAGTTGCCTCCTGTATGGATAAGCGCCATGGCGCTATCTTCACCGATAAACTCGGTCACCTCAAGAGTTCCTTTCAGCAATCCTTCTGAACGTCCTAAATAAGCTTTAGTGATTGGATCGATAATTTCTTCGCCCGGACTGAGCACCTTCAAGATATCGCCGGCCAACAGCCCCGACTGCCGACCTGCATTGATGTACACCTTATTGCCCAGGATTTTGGCCACCCGCCCTTGCCAATCCATTTTATCGAGCGAAAGCATCGCATCGGGAATCAGCTTGGTGATTGCATCGAGCACGGCTTGTTTGGCAAGTTCGATTTTAGCCGTTCGACTGTCGGCCGCTGTTTTGTCAAAAATAATTTTTGTGTTCGCCCCGGCAAAACCGGAACGCTTGGCGGACATGACTTCCCTACCGCCTGCCACGTCAAATGTTTTGATTTCAACATCGACCCCCACGTTGCTTTGCAGCTCCCGTAAAAGCCCTACTTCTTCGCGGTTTTCGCGGAACACGATCTTTGAAATTCTCCCGATGATGATGGTCGACACGCCTGCGCGTTTTCCTTCGCGAATCAACTGGGTAATTTGAATCGTCTCTTTCTCGTCGTCCCTTAAAAAATCTTTGGTGGTCGCCATGCTATTTTCGTCGGGATAAATCACCCGATTTTTTAAATACAATTGCCGTTTTAATTCTTCGGCAGCGAAATCACCGATGGTTGTATCCCCGACCGGAGTATCGTTCCAAAAGCTCAAAATTAACGTTCTTTTTTTAGGTTGCCGAAGGCGCTCCAAGTGATCCGTGGTTTCCGGTGTCGAGCCGTTCGCCCCTAAGGTCTCGGGGTTTTTGTAATACCCATCACCCGTGTCTTGATAAAAATCGCGATCATTTTTGAATCCATTGGAGCGGACGCAGCCGGGTAAGAAAGTAAGGAGAATTGTTCCGAAGGTAAAGCAAAGTGCGGTCCATTCCTTTGGACACTGTTGAGTCTTCACCCTTTTAGTCTACCTCAAAACATAAAATTTGCGCCAGCATTTACCGCATAAACGGAAGGTAACGACGCTTGAGCTTGCACATAAATTCCAAAAGGCCCTAAGTCAATTTGAGTGCCAATAAGATAACGGAGCTGAACTGCGTTCGGAGCAGTACTGGACGAGGTCCCGTCGATCGTAGCGGTTGCTTGATAAACTGTTTGTCCTAAGGCAGTTCCCGTAATTGGCCCCGAGCCGCCGCCCGTAATTTGGGATTGGCCATAATTAAAATCTAAACCCAAGCCCATAAAAATATTCCATGTCCAAAAGAGCCGAATGCCCGTGGTTGCTTCGATCGGTAAACTGATTACCCACGACGACGCGCCAATATCAATCGTGCTTGCCCAAGTAAGCGTCGAAGAAAGTGCTCCCGACTGACTGATATTAAACGGGGTTGCATACACCACATCGAACGATGAAAAACTTAACCCCGTTGAAAGCCTAAACCCATTCCACCGCAAAAAAGGAAGCCAATTGATTGGCGGATAAATCAGGTAACTTCCACCGAGTGCATACTGGGTTGATTTAATCGACACTGGACTTTTGAAAAAGCTGGACATGTCGGTCATTGAAAATGAAGCAGTGAAGAGCAAACGCTCGGGCCTGACATTAAACGGAAGCGGGGCGTGCACCACTTTGCCCGAAACGCCCACGGTAACGCCATTTTTTGCGCCTACCCCAATGGGCGGCAACTCATTTGACTTCGGTTGATATCCCCCGGACAGCGATGCGCCACTGCCCAACGCTAAAGCCATGCTTCCACTCAGCGCCACCAGGTAACTTGCTTGATCGACGACCCCTGGCGAAAGAAAAGAGCGACTGGAGCCGACGTTTGCGTTACCGAGCTCTTCTAAAAAATTACTGACTTGGACTTGTCCTGCGATGGAATCATTGAATTGTGTAGCGATAGCTGCAGCAAGAGGATCAAGAACGATTGCGGTGCCGCCATTCAAATAAGTGGCATTGCTAATCGTCATCGTAAAGCCAAAAGCCTTTAAATTTAGCGCCGTAAATCCTAAAACGAAAATCATTGCCCCAAAAAAATGATTCATCTTTTTCAGTGTGACTGATTTTCTGGTAAACTAAAATCCAAAAGATCATGACGCACTCTTCACCCTCGCCCTTTGCCACTGTTGCGGAACCCGACTGGAATCCCTTTACGGTTTGCGCAGTCGGGAAAAAGCCTCCTTACCCCCGCGCCTTAAGCACACCGGAAGGATTGGGTGACCGGCTTAGGTTTGTGGCCTTTGCCGAGAAACAGGCCGCGTCTGCATTTTTAACTGCGCCGTTGGCGTTTCCGGAAGTTTCTGCGGGGGTGAAAAAAATCTGGTCCTTGCTTGCGCAAGAAGAACACAAACATTTGCAATGGCTCCTTTACCGCATGAACGATTTAACGATTCCCATAACCGATCGCCCCGTCAGCAAAGCGCTATGGGACTCGTTCCAGCGCTGTAAAAACGAGCATGATTTTGCCCAATTTATGGCAAACGCGGAAGAACGGGGCCGCGTGGCCGGCGAACAGTTTTATCAAACGCTTCTTGCGGTTGACCCGATCAGTGCAAAAATTTTTAATCAGATTGCGTTAGAAGAGCGGCAACACATTCTCCTGGCCCAAGCGATCATCGACCAGAACTTCCAAATCCCCCCTGATTTCGATCCGAAGTTGGAAGTTCTTCCACTGCAAGCGTACTCGGAGTTGATACGGCCTGAATCAACAGCTGCGCAATCCGTTCGCCCGGCTTAATTTCTTGGGCTTCGGGGCTAATGTTCCACAAAATTACGCCAATTTCGCCTCGGTAACCGGCATCGATCACTCCCCCCGCCGTTTTTATTCCGCGTTTACCCATCGACGAGCGGTCCCACACCAGCCCCACAAAGCCAGGCTCGAGTGCCATTGCTAAACCCGTTTTAAAAATTTTTCCTTCGCCGGGCTTTAGCGTGTAGCCCTCTACGGTGGTTAAATCCAAACCTGCATCTTGCGTAAACGCACGGGTGGGCACTTGGGCCAAGGGCGAGAGTTTTTTAAAGGGAATGGTCTGCATTTAGTTTTCCTTTCTTAAAATGTCTTTGACTTGAGCGACAACTTCCGCCTGAAGCACAGCAAGCTGTGCCCCCGTTTTTAGGTTTTTGACCAAAACTTGGCCCGCTTTTAATTCTTCTTCTCCAAATAAAATCGCCACTTTTGCGTCATGTTTTGTGGCTTGTTTCAATTGACTGCCAAAACTTCCCACTGCAAGGGGAGTCATCACTCTTAGCCCCTGTTCCCGCAATTGCCGTGCAAGCCCTTCTGCCAAGGTACGGACCTCTGCTTGAGGTAAGGTCATCATCACGTCGATCTCTGATTTAAAGGTTGGAATGAGCTGATGGGTCTGTAAAAAAAGTTCTAGCGAAGCATCCCCCATCCCGAAGCCCACGCCGGACAACGCTTCTTTGCCGAATAAACCAATTAAATTATCGTAGCGGCCTCCCCCAAACATGGCACGCCGATTCTCGGGGGACTGATCATAAATCTCAAAAACCGTACCCGTGTAATAATCCATTCCGCGCATAATCGAAGGCTCAAATACCACATGAAGTCCATCGACTTGCCCGGCTGGTGCACTTTCACTGACGCGTGCTCCAGACTCCTGCAAGAGCGAAAAAAGTTTCTTCAAGTGGGCGGACCCTTCGCCAGGAACGAGGGCACACGCTTGCTGGAGACTGGCTTTAAAAAACTGTTCTAGTGCTGCGAGATGCTCAATTTTTACACCAGCCTCTAAGACCATCCCTTCAAACTTTTCACGGTCAATTTTGTCTTTCATGTCGACGGCTTTCACCACCCGATGCGCTTGCTCCGGGGTCAGCCCCAAGGTTTGAGTAAAAAAAGCATCCATCAACCCGCGATGATTGACCTTGATGAGCATATTTTTCTCGCCCCCAAAGGTGCGAATCAGCTCTAACGCAACTGACAACACCTCTGCATCCGCCAGAAGCGGGTCGCCCCCCAAGACGTCAACATTCAATTGCCAGTGTTCTCGCAACCGACCCCGTTGCGGACGTTCATAACGCCAAAGATTCGGAATGCTAAACAAGCGAATTGGCCGGGGCAGTTCGTGTAATTTACCTGCCACCATCCGCGCCAGCGTAGGGGTCATTTCGGGACGCACGGCAAGCTTGCGGTTTCCTTTATCCATCAGCCAGTAAAGTTGCTGATTCACAATTTCTTCGCCCGTTTTCGCTGCGTAAAGATCAAAGGGCTCAAGCATTGGGCCTGCGTATTCCAAATAACCAAAGGATCGCACCACCTGCGTAACTTTCCCAAACATCCAATTCCTGAATTGCATGTCTTTCGGGTAGAAATCACGGGTTCCCTTATAAGGTT
>CAIMNF010000027.1 GCA_903842755.1 Oligoflexia bacterium | reverse complement strand
ACGGCTTTGAACTTTATTCAAAGCTCCGCGCTCTTCAAGGTTATTCGCAAGTGCCCGTTATTTTTCTAACGGGCCAACACGACGTTGCCAGCAAAATTAGCGCGTTTTCTTTGGGTGCAGATGACTTCATTGCAAAACCTTTTCACTTATTAGAATTGCGAGCCCGGGTGGAATCGCGCCTTAAAAAACACCTTGACCGAGCCCAAGACGGAGATCTCGTACAAGCGGGCCCATTCATTTTAGAAGTAAGCTCCCAAAGGGTTAAAATTCGCGGTAATGAGACGGTAAACATTCCGCTTACTTCGCGCGAGTTTAAAATTCTACTCTTGCTGGTAAAGCGCCCCGACCGCATCTTTAGTCGGGAGATGATTTTAGACACGATTTGGGGGCACGACGTTTTTGTGACCGACCGTACGGTTGACGCCCATATTTGTTTTTTAAGAAAAAAACTCGGTACGAAGTCGATCTATATTGAGTCGGTCCCCGGTGAGGGGTACCGATTTGTTTTAAGCCCAAGCCACTAATAAGAATAGCTCACGCCGCTATTCCGTTGGTACGCAGCTGTAAAAGTAATCGGGACACTTTACTATCAAGAGCCTGATAGGAGCTTTGCTTACCCCACAGCCCCACACTGTGAATGTGCTTTAAGTTGGGAATTTGAAAACGTTCCACGGCTCCGCTAAAGAATACAACTGAAACATCTTTTCCCGAACTTAACGCAAGATCCGCTTGTATGAGCGCATCATCGCCCGTTTGGCCTGGCATAAAGCGATCTAAAAATAACAAATCATACTCGTGCATTTTCAACTCTTCAATCATAGCTGGGCCACTTTGAACCACGCGGACTTCAATATTTTTCTTACAGGCCAGAATGGAAAGCAAGGTCACGACTGAACCTTCATCATCATCCACCACTAAAACAGACATGGGTCTTTTCTTTACCCTAAAAAACGCATTTAAGGCTAGAAAGAAGGGAATTCCAAATAAAGCCAAAAAGGGAAGTCCAAAAATAATAACCCACGGAACAGCAATTAATGCCGCCCCTAAACCTGTAACTCCTGCGCTTAAAATTTCATTCATCGTTACGATCCCCCGGCTTCCAGTCTAGGCGACCGGGAAATACACCCGGAATGAGAAAATGTTTAATTCTCTTAATCCAAAGACTCAAATTGTTTACAGGTTGCAATTAGCTTTTCAATTTTAAAAGGTTTCCGTAAAAGGCCTGCAAAACTCTTTTTGGTTTCCTGTTCGCTCAAATCTGCTTTACCTGAAGTAATGACAATGGGTATCTTCCTTTGGAATTTTGATCCGTATTTAGTGACGGCATAGGCAAATTGCCAACCATCTTTAAGCGGCATGTATAAGTCTAAAAAAATCATCTTAAATACCAGGCCATCGATCAGAATCAAATTCAAGGCGGATTGCCCATCCGAGGCACACACCACTTCATATCCCTCCCGCTCCAGCACTACTCTTAAGGTTTCACGAAACCCTTCATCATCATCTACCACTAAAATGGGCTTTGGTTTAGGCATGAGCATCACCGTACGCTTAATTCTCTGAGGTTGACAACCCTTGAATTGAGCGTACGTTGAACGTAACTCGATTTGACTGTGGGAGGAATGCAATGACCGCTGCCTTAAGGAAAACAATAAAAAAGGTGGTATTCAAAGGACCTCCGGCTCACCGCGGGCCAATGGTGGAGTCGTTATCGCCTGTTGTGGTCATCGGAGCTTCAGCCGGCGGTTTAGAAGCCATCCTTACCTTATTGAAGCGGCTTCCGCCTGATACCGCGATGACCTTTATTCTCATTCAACATCTGCAACCAGACCATGAGAGCCTTTTACCGCTAGTCCTTAGAAAATCAACTGCGATGCAGGTCCTGGAAATAAGGCAAGGAATGCAGTTACTACCCAATCATCTCTTTGTGGGACCACCCGGAATGAATGTTGGCGTAAATCACAGTCACTTCACCCTAAGACCGAACCCGAAACATTCGCCTCAAAACCTCTCTATTGACTACTGTTTCAGTCAAATTGCAACCAGTTTTGGCAATCGAAGCATAGGCGTAATTCTCTCTGGCTCCGCGACAGACGGCACGGAAGGTTTGCGCGCCATTAAGGCAGCCGGAGGAGTAACGCTCGTCCAAGATCCTAAAACGGCACGTTATAGGAGTATGCCCCTCCATGCACTCAATGCGGAAGTAGCAGACTTTTGCTTAACCCTGCCAAGACTCGCTTTAGAACTCATCCGATTGTCTAAGCTTTCTTACCTTAAAAACAAAGCGCAAACAGAACTCATCCTTTCACAAGATCTGAAAACCATCCATTCCATCTTTCAGCTGATAAAATCTGTAACTCAAATTGACTTTACCGAATATAAAATCAGCACCACGACCCGACGATTAGACCGTCGTATTGCCCTGACCAAACTCAGTAATCGAAAACAATATTTAATTTATCTCCAAAAACACGATGAAGAAACAGTCAAGCTGGCCGAGGATATTCTGATCCATGTGACTTCCTTTTTTCGGGACCCCCTAGTTTTTAATCAACTTGCAAAAAGCGTCTTCCCCAAATTAGTCCGGCAGAGAGATCCAAAAAAACCAATCCGAATTTGGGTGGTGGGCTGCTCGTCGGGAGAAGAGGTATACTCAATCGCCATGAGTTTGCTAGACTTTCTCAATAAAAGAAAACTTCAATACTCTATTGAGATTTTCGGATCTGATTTGAGCGAGAAAATGATCGAGAGCGCACGACGCGGCATCTACCTTGGTTCGCAATTGGACAAAATACCTACGAAATACCGTACTGATTTTTTTGACAAAACGGAAGACGGTTACCGAATCAAAACTAAAGTGCGGGAACTCTGTACTTTTGTAAAACATAACGTGACCCATGATCCGCCTTTCTCTAAGATGGACCTGATCACCTGCCGCAACGTTTTAATTTATTTTGAGGGGATGCTTCAAAAAAAGGTTCTCGACACTTTTCACTATTGCCTTAACCCCTCCGGTTTTTTGCTCTTAGGACAAACCGAAAACACAGGTGCGGCCCCTTCCCTATTTAACGTGTTTTTGGACCCTGCGAGAATTTTCAATAAAGTCCCTCATCCTTTAACCGCTTTTTCCCAAAAATCCCCTTTGCAACCCCCGATCACCCCACCTACACTCTCTCAAAGTCGCCGACTGTCTCTGGATTCGCTTGAATCAACGCTTACTCGGAAAACAAATGAAATTATCCTATCGGACTATGCCCCAACTAGCGTCCTCATTAATAAACGCCTTGATGTAATTCAATACCGCGGTCGAACTGATCATTATTTAGACACTTTACCTACAGAGCCCCGTCAAAACCTGTTTAAAACTCTAAGACTTGGACTCTATGCCGCCACGAAAAGCGCCATAAAAGAGGCCAAATTAAAAGCAACTTCTGTCACAAGAAAAAATGTCGCCTTTAGAAACCTAAAGCAACGCTTACTTTGTAACATCAGGGTGACTCCTATTCTGGTCACACCGGATACCGACCAAGTAGAATCTTCTCAGCATTACTATTTGATTCAATTTGAAGATTTGCCATGTGCATACGGAAATAAGAAGTTTCAAGCAAAAAAGACTGAGCTTGACTTAGAATTAAAGTCACTCTGTGACGACCACAAAATTGCAAATGATACCCTGCACACGACGAATGAAGAACTGACTTCCGGCAATGAAGAACTTCAAAGTATGAATGAAGAGCTTGAAACGGCAAAAGAAGAGCTCCAATCCACCAATGAAGAACTCATCACCGTAAATGATGAGCTTCAAAACCGAAGCCTTGAAATTAGAAAAATTAACGACGATTTAGTGAATATACTTTACTGCGTTCAAATTCCTATTGTGATTTTAGACGTTCATAAGCGGATCAAGCGCTTCACTCCTCAAGCCACTTCACTTTTAAATGTCGTCGCCACGGACGTAGGTCGTTCTATTGACGAAATTAAATTCAATATTCACGTGGATTCATTAGACCGGGATATTCAAGAAGTCCTGTCTAACCATAAGCCCATGGAAATTGAAGTTCAGGATCGGCAAAAGCAATGGCAGCGATTACAAATCAAGCCGTACCTGTCTAGCTCCGGACAAACCGATGGAGTAATCCTGTCTTTGACCAATGTAGACTTTCTGAAAAGAGCCGTTATTGATGCCGAATGGATCCGCGACTATGCGGAAAGTATTGTGGAAGCCGTTCCCATTCCACTCATCGTTTTAAACGACCATCTTCAAATCAACTCTGCTAATCATGCATTTTATGAAACATATCATTTCGAGAAAGCGCAAGTCGTCCAAAAGAATTTTTTTGGACTTCATTCAAAAACTACACATTTTTCAGAGCTAAAAGCTGCTCTTCTGCCGCAAATCCTTGCTCGGAAATCCTTTCAAAATATTGAGATTACTCACTCGCTTGCAAATCGGACACCCCAAGTTCTGTCCGCATCCGGTAGACCCATTCAAGCACCTCCGAATACCGCCTTATTTTTAATCAGTCTTGAAGAAATCACGGCCAGAAAAGCTCTACTCAAGCAAGCACAAGAGGCCCGTACCATAGCTGACCAAGCCAACGTCAGTAAAGACTTGTTTTTAGCAACACTTTCTCATGAATTAAGAACCCCGCTGACCTCCCTCTTGCTGCAGGCCCAAATGCTCCAATATGGGCCGTACGATGAAAATAGGATTAAAAAAGCCAGTCAAGTTATTGAACGGGCGGCCCAAACGCAAACTCAATTAATTGAGGACCTCCTGGACGTGTCAAGAATTGTAACTGGTAATTTGAAAATGAAATGTATTTCCGTGAATTTAAAAGAAATTCTCCTGGCGGCGGTAGAGACGGTCAGTGGAACTGCGCTGTCCAAACACATCAAAATATCTGTAAAAAATGAAGGGCAAGCGGGTCAAGTTTCAGGCGATCCTATCCGCCTTCAGCAAATTTTCTGGAATCTGCTCATCAACGCTCTTAAATTCTCACCTCCCGATTCCGTTATTTCTATTCAATTAAAGCCCGTAATACTCGATCAACACAAAACGGGCGCCCAAGTCAGAATTAAGGACCAGGGCATTGGAATTAAGAAAGAATTTTTGCCTCACGTTTTTAAACGATTCACCCAAGAAGAATCGAGCAGCACGCGAACACATGGCGGTTTAGGTCTTGGTTTAGCCATTGTTCATCATTTGGTTGAAATCCATCACGGAACCATCACCGTTTTTAGCAAAGGATCAAATAAAGGCGCAACATTTACAGTAACTCTACCCACTTTAGATGCTAAACCCATTCAAACTATTCCTCACAAGAAGTCTACCGCATCAAAAAGGATCCTTTCTGGAATGAAGGTTTTAGTAGTAGAAGATGATCCCGATGCAAGGGAAGCCATCACCAACACCCTTAGCTTGGCAGGGGTGGAGGTCAGGCAGGCTTCTTGCGCCATAGAGGCGATGGAGTCCCTGACTACCTTCACTCCCGACGAGATGATCATCGACATCGCCATGCCAGGCGAAGATGGGTATTGCCTGCTTCGTAAAATTCGCTCAATGACAGTAAAAGAAAAAAGGAAAATACCCGCAATCGCCTTGACCGCACTTGCCGGTAAAAAGGATATTTCAAATGCGCTTTTGGCTGGATTTAAAGCTCATTTAAGTAAACCTATTAATATGACTCAGCTGTATGAAGCACTTCTTCAGAGTGAAATCGAACTGCCATAAAACTTATGGCAGTTCGCTCACTGATTCATTCACCTTTGCTTTAGGCGTTTTAATTAATCTTAAGACCTTCTTAATCACTCAGTGGCGTCCAATGAATATGCTACGTTCACTAAACCTAAACTCAACAAGAAAAGAGGATATTTGAAATGAAACCGATCAAAAACGGCCCCCAAATCCTACAGGATT
>CAIMNF010000026.1 GCA_903842755.1 Oligoflexia bacterium | reverse complement strand
TTTTAATTTTGTTTTTAACACATCAACTTCGGTTGTTAGGTTCTGTACCTTTTCAGTGAGTTCATTAATCTTTGATGCCATTATACATTCAAGCGGAAAATTTCCATGGATAGAGTTATATTCACTTACCTCTATACTTTCCCCTGTGACGGAAAGACATTGACCGGCTGGACTAATCTCTTTTGCTTGGTCACATGGTTCTTTTTGCGTATTTTGAGCGAAGGCGCTAGAATTCATTAAACCCGCGATGACAAATAAAAACTTAAATTTCGTGTTCATATCTCGAATTTCCTTTAACAGACTATTAGTAAGATTTGGGCCACCGTCGTGGCTGTGATTTTACAGGCTTTATATGTATTAAACTGTCAAAAGTTTAGACAAATGACCAAAGGATATTTTGCTCAAGGCAGATTTGACAATATAGTACCATATAAGATACTATTTAAAATAATGGGTAAGATTCGCCGTGGAAACTACATCTTTGTGAATTGGATTGGGGATCATGGCAATCACGTCCATGTTTATCGAGATCGCAGGCTCGTTGCGAAATGGAATCTTGACCATAATTGTGAAGAGCCTGGCTCAGCTCCCGTCACACGAAAAATTAGGGAACTGATTGAGGAACTAAAGCGCGAAGGGAAACTTCAGTATGAAAGTAAAAAAAGTGACCGCTAACAACAGAAAAAAAGTTTTTGAAATTGAAACCTCAAGGGGCGTATATGAGTACCCCTATTCTAGACTTTCGCTTAAACCCATTGAAAACAACGCCATTGAGAAAGTTTTCCCTGATGCTGAAGTCGCAAAAGACGGTTTTACCTATCGGCTTTCATCGGGCGACGAAGACACAATTATGATGGATCAAGTTTTAGAGTATGCCAAAGACCCGGAATATCGCCGCGAAATGCTTTTGTTTAAACTGACAGTTAAAGCAAATGACCAAATAGAACAAGGTGGAGTAAGTAAGCGCGAGATCATTCGCCGCATGGGAACGACACCAACTCAATTCTATAGGCTCATGGATCAAACCAACACGCACAAAAGCATTGATCAAATGGTGAAACTTTTAGCCGCCATGGACTGTTCAGTAAATGTGACCTTTTCTGATGAAGTGGCTTAGTTTACGGGCTCTCTCACTTTTTGGACCGCATGAGGCGTTTTGCAACGACACTCCCTTCTTTTGACGAATAAATTTGAGGGTGGCGCCATCAAAAGTCTTATCTCTGCGCTCAGTGTTTTTGTGATTGGCCACCCAAGTTCTGAACATTTTCCGAAGTTGATCGCCATCGAGCACTGTGACGATACGCTGAAACTCATCATTAGTAAGCCTTGCGGTGCCAGTGCTGTTTTCGATCTCACTGATCCAGCCAATACTTTTATCAATTCGCTCTGCAAATTTCCGAACATCGAAAAATCAAAGATAACACTCGAATTTAATGGTTGGCTCGACAGAATTCGAATCTGCGACCTCTACCATGTCAAGGTAGCGCTCTAACCAGCTGAGCTACGAGCCAACAAAAGATCAAACCAGAAGGTTTGGATCACTTAGACGCGAAGCCGAATAAATACTTTGGCTTGGTCTGTGGCTTAAAGCTAGCTAACGGGTGCTTTTCAGTCAAGTTCAAAACCAAGCTCAATTAATCTTGCTAATGACTATTGATCAGGATACCTATTTGAGCGGAATAGGTTACTTGGGGGAGGACTTTTTCTTGATCATAAACAAAACCAACCGC
>CAIMNF010000025.1 GCA_903842755.1 Oligoflexia bacterium | reverse complement strand
TTTCAATTTTTTTTGTGTAATAATAACAACGAATTCAATCGAATGCGGAGCAGGGAAAAGAATTAGTTGTCTTCTTTTAAGAACTCATCGTCCTCAGCAGGTTCACTTTTGGATTTTTCAGCCTTTGGAGCGTTATCTCCATCTGCGCCAATTTTTTTAGTCCACTCGTGGGCCGCACCCGGCTCGGTTCCCGCAATAAAAGCCTCAGAAATTGCTCCTCTGCCAGAGGACCTCTTTCCGGTTTTTGAATCAATCCCCACCATCACGATTCCTTCCGGAACCGTAAAATCTTCCGCGGGGTAACTCTTCAATGCATTTTGCATATATTTAATCCAGATTGGAAGCGCAGTATTTGCACCGACTTCGCCACGCCCCATTGGTCGTTGATCATCGTATCCTACCCACACACCGGTAACTACTTTAGGGGTAAATCCAATAAACCATCCATCTCTAAAGTCTTGGGTTGTTCCTGTTTTTCCCGCTACTGGCCGCCCCAAAGCGCTGGCCTTCGTCGCTGTTCCATATTGGACAACTTCCTTCATAATATGCGTCATGACGTAAGCCACCCGAGGATCAAGTCGGTAGCCGGGCAGAGTAGGTTCAAATGAAACTCCACTACTTTTGCGGTCGTCCTCCACACTGGGATTAGGCGTACTTTGTACATCTGGCTTCGGTACGGCATCTTGGGCTGTTTCTAAGATTCGCCCATCGCGATCTAATATTTTTTGGAACAAAACCGGATGGAATGGTTTCCCCTGAAGAGGAAAGGCCGTAAAGGCATGGACCATGTCTTGAACGGAAGCTGCAACTGTTCCCAATGAAATAGACAAGTCATGATTAAATGGGCCCGATAAGCCCAAACGGTTGGCTTGATTAATGACAGTAGAAACTTTAATGTCTTGAACGATTTTGATCGTGGGTACATTCCGGGATTCAATTAAGGCTTGCCGAAAGAGCGTGTCTCCATAAAATTTTTCCTCAAAGTTTTCAGGCTTCCACCGCCCGTTTTCCGCATCATCAAAAACGATGGGCGAATCGACGATCACCGTACCCGCCGTATAACCATGCTCTAGCGCCGCCGAATAAATGATGGGCTTAATCGTGGATCCCACTTGCCGCTTTGCCTGAACGGCTCTATTAAATTCAGATTTGCCATAATCGTATCCGCCGACCATCGCTAAGATTTGCCCGGTCTCCACATCGACTGAATATAGGGCCCCTTCCACTTCGGGGATTTGAGTTAAAGCCCCAACCCAGCCACTAGAGCCACTTAGCTTTAAATTTTTAAGCCAAATTAAATCGCCAATATGGAGAACGTCTGAAATGGCTTTTGGAGCTTTACCGGCAGGCACTGCTTCGGAAGTCGCGGTGGCTGGTTTGCCAGCGGGAAATGCCCACTTGACCGAATCGAATGGAATTTGCACAGAAGTAAGCCCGATGCTGGCATAGGCCACTTTTTGTTCTAGGTTAATTTGCGTCACTAAGGCTCGGGTTTTCTTGCCGGTGAGTGATTTCTGAAAAGTGGGATCAAACTCCTCCACCGCGGATTGCAGATCTAAACGCCCGTCTTCTAGTAAAAGCCGGTAAGGAAAAAGGGCGAGAGCCAAATCGTGCTTAATTTCATCTTTGGTTTTTTCCCACTCCGCCGGAGGAACATTCTTGATCGCTCCTCGATATCCTTTTCGCTGATCGACTTCCTCTAATCCACTTTCAAGCGCTTCCGTCGCATATTGATAGTACCGAATTGCAGCCGGAATAATGACCGTCATTCCGTCTTCATTAACCGCCTTATCTCCATATTTTTCGACCAAATAACGCCGAATGTGCTCTGCGAGATGGGGCGCAAGCTTTTGTTCCGTACCATCATTGACATAAATTTTCACACGCTCTTTGGCCGCGTCTTGCTGTTCCTTTTCGGTGATGTATTTATTTTCCTTCATGCGTTTAAGCACATACAGCTGGCGCTCTTTGGCCCGCTTCGGATTCAGTAACGGCGAAAATTTACCAGGCGCAGTCGGCATTCCCGCGATAATTGCAATTTCCGCTAGATCTAAATTCTTAAGATCCTTGTGAAAGTATTGTCGTGCCGCCCCTTGGACGCCGTAGGCATGGCTGCCCAAATAAATTTGATTTAAGTATAAGTATAAAATTTCTTCTTTGGTTAGGTGCTTCTCTAATTGAAACGCGAGATAAGTTTCTTTTAATTTTCGGATCAAGTGTCGGTCGGACGTCAAATAAAGTGATTTGGCAATTTGCTGGGTAATCGTGCTGCCCCCTTGAACTACTTGCCCAGCCAAAAAGTTTGCAACTGCTGCGCGAATGATCGAGACCGGGTTAATCCCCTGGTGTTCAAAAAATTGCGAGTCTTCTGCCGAAATAAAGGCTTGTACGACCCGCTTTGGGATTTGATCAAACGGAGTCAAGTAGCGTCGCTGAGTATAATACTCAGCCATTACTTTCGATTCGTTATTTTCAACTGAAATAATTTGAGTCACTCCAAAGGGGTGGTAGTCCGATACCTTCATGATTTCTGGAATTTCCTTCACTGTTTTCATGAAGAAATAAAATCCGACGCCGATCGAACTTACTGTTGCCATTGCCACGAAGGCGAGGGCTACTTTTAAACTCAATTTTACTTTTGGAATAAATTTCATTTCGTAATTCCTATTCTACCGATAAATGAGCCGAGTTGCGATCGACATTTTTTTGGCACAATTTCAATTAGTCCTCTTCCATCAAGCGGTTTTATGATAACCCTAAGGACTCAACCAAAAAGGGGTAATGTATGGAATTAGGCACGATCAAACGTTTCTTAATTGGGGAGCCGATCAGTAACGAAAACGCCCACCATGAGCGAATTCCGAAATGGAAGGCGCTTGCCGTGTTGTCTTCCGATGCCCTCTCTTCAGTGGCTTACGCAACCGAAGAAATCATTATACCCTTAGCAGGGTTTTCTACTGCGGCGATGGCCTGGTCAATGCCAATTGCCTTAGCGATTGGAATTCTTCTCATTATCTTGACCGTGTCTTACCGCCAAACCATAGACTCTTACCCCAGCGGCGGCGGCGCTTATACGGTAACCAGCGAAAACTTGGGAACCAATATGGGACTGATCGCGGCTGCGTCTTTACTGATTGACTATACCCTGACCGTATCGGTTTCGGTGGCGGCGGGTATTGAGAACATCGCATCTGCATTTCCGTTACTAAACGATCATAAAGAAGTGGCCTGCTCGTTAATTATCTTGGTGATTATGGTTTTGAACCTGAGAGGAATTAGAGAGTCCGCAAATATTTTTACACTTCCCACTTATCTATTTATAGTCGCTCTTGCCGCAATGCTTGTTTTTGGGGCGATTAAAATCTTTACCCATCCAGAGCTAGCGGTAAATCCGGTGTTACACGAAGCTTATCCTTTAGTACCCCTGATGCTTGTATTGCGTGCGTTTTCTTCAGGGTGTTCGGCTCTCACAGGGGTGGAAGCGATTACCAACGGGATTCCTGTTTTTCGGGAGCCAAAGCAAAAGAACGCTAAAATTACCATGGCCTGGATGTCTTTTATTTTAGGGGTACTTTTTCTTGGAATTACCCTCCTTGCCCATCGCTTGGGAATTGTTCCTAAAGAGGGCGAAACGGCCGTCTCCTTACTTTCCCACTCTATTTTTGGCGAAACATGGTTTTATTATTTAATCCAAATTTCAGTAGCCCTGATCCTTTTCTTGGCTGCAAACACCGCGTATGCCGATTTTCCAAGACTTTCTTCCTTACTCGCAAAAGACCGTTTTCTACCGCGTCAACTGGCGAGCATCGGTGATCGACTCGTTTTCTCGAACGGGATCATGGGGTTGAGTTTTTTTGCGATTTTCTTAGTTATTCTTTTTAAAGGAACCACCCATTACCTGATTCCGCTTTATGCAATTGGTGTGTTTCTCTCGTTTACACTTTCACAAATGGGGATGATTATTCATCACATTCGTACCCGACATCCTGGCTGGCGGAAATCGATTGTGATCAATGCGCTAGGGTCACTGACGACTGCGATCGTGCTGCTCGTTTTTGTCGTGACGAAATTTATGGACGGCGCTTGGATGGTGATCATTCTGATTCCTGTTTTAGTCGTTTTTTTCAAACAAATTAAAGTTCATTACGTCTCGGTCGCAGAACAACTCTCGTACCCTCCGGGAACGAAACCTGCGCCCCTTAAAAAACAACTTCATACCGTGATTGTACCGGTCAGCGGCATTCATCCCGGAGTAATAGCGACTTTGGAGTATGCCCTTTCCACGTCTAACGATGTTCGTCCTGTCTATGTAGAAACTGATCCTGAAGCAACTAAACGAATGCAGGCCTCCTGGACTGCGCATGTGAATGGGATTGAACTCATTATATTGCACTCCCCCTATCGTTCGGTGATCACTCCGATTTTAGAATACATAGAAAAAATTCAGCAGCAAACAAAGGATGAAATGCTTACCGTACTCATTCCAGAGTTTGTCACCGCGAAGTGGTATCACCAATTTCTGCATAACCAGACTGCATTTCTGCTAAGGACCGCAATCCGATTAAAGCGGGGCAGAGTGGTCGCAAGTGTTCGCTATTATTTGAAATAGAATTTTAGTTTATTTTTCGAAGATAGATTAAGTATTCGTGGTTTCCATCCGTGCCGAGAATGGGTGATTCCATTTGCCCCAGTACCTCAAGTCCCTGAGATTTTGCCCAATCAAGTGTTTGGTTTAAACTCATTTTTGCGGCCACTTGATCTTTCACGATCCCGCCTGGTCCCACCAACTCTTTACCGACTTCAAATTGAGGCTTGAATAAAATGACCATTACGGATTGGGGCCTTAGCACTTCCATTAAGCTTGGAATAATGAGGCGGATCGAAATAAACGAAACATCCATCACCGCAAGATCTGCAACGTCTACTTGCCCCCTTAAATAACGTGCGTTTAAATTTTCTCGAACTTCCACTCGGGGATCGGAGCGAATTCTCCATGCCAATTGGTTAGTTCCTACATCTATTGCAATGACTTTCGCTGCGCCAAATTCAAGCAAAATCTCTGTAAAGCCGCCCGTGGAGGCTCCTACGTCTAGAGCAACTTTTCCAGTGACATCCAGCTGAAAATTTTCGAGCGCGGCTTTGAGTTTAATTGCTCCACGAGAAACATATTTCAGTTCGGGTTCCCGGAGCCTGATGATTGAACTCTCTGCCACGAGTTCGCCTGCTTTCGTCACTGGAACGTCATCAACTAAAACATGCCCGGCCAAGATCATTGCTTGAGCGCGCGCGCGCGTGGTGACCAACTTTTGATCAACCAGTAGTTTATCGATTCTTTGCCTTTTCACTCGGTTTGAAATGACTTCGTTTCTATTCCGTCAGCGTTTGCTTTGATGAGCATTTCCACTTTTTGATCCGCTTGAGACAAAAGGGTTTGGCATTGCTTTACGAGCGCCACTCCCTCTTGAAAAGAGGTTAAAGAATCCTCAAGTGAAAGTGTACCCTGCTCTAAACTTTTTACGATTGCCTCTAATTTTTGCAAGGATTGCTCAAAAGGAAGCTCTGCTTCTGCTGATTTACTCATAACTATTCAGATATCATGTTAATGACTCTGGGGGAAACGGGAATCAAATTCGAATAAATTTCTTGATGGTAATCGTTGACCAGGTTTACTCGCAAAAGTCCTTCTGGCACTTGAACGTTCATAAAACGGGGCTGGTCTCCTTCAAGTGGCTCGGTAGCACTAATGTTACCGTCCCATAGAATGGAATAACTGAGGGGCTCCATTCCAAATTTGTCGCTGAGCGCCTCTACTCGCTCATAGTACGCATTTTTAAATCCGTCCAGCTCATGGCGGTCGACATAGCCTAAGATCATTCCACTTTGATCGCTAATGCCTTGGGGTACCTGTTTAAGCCATTTTTTGATATTTTTATCGAGTGCTTGATGAATCATGTAAATGCCTTGTGACGTCTTTTGCTTAGACTTCAATTCATAGCGATACGTAAAACTTTGCTCGCTGCCCTTTTTTGAGGAGACATCGATAAAAACTGGAAACCCTTGAACGATATTAACGCTCTTCAATGTGGCTTGACCCTGCGATTGAGTGATCGCCTGAAGTCCCCTATGGGTGGAGACACTAATGGTCAAGCCTTCCACTTCGGGATCATCCGGCAGACCACTTTTCACCACTTGAACCTTAATGTCCCGTGGTTCTGGCGCTGCCAAATCCAAATAGGTAACGGTATTACTTAATACAGGGACAAAAACGGAACTACTCAGAGGCTCTGACTTTTGGGTCTTCTCCGGCACGAGCTCTAATACTCCAGCTCCCGGTTCAGCGTTTAAAATCGCAAAATACTTTTTCCCGTTCAAATCAAAGTATTGCGTCTCTTCGCCTCTGCCTAGAAATTCAATCTTATATCCGACCGGTACCACCCCTGAAATCACTCCGGCTCCGTCAACCACCCTGGCTCCAGAAGTAATGGCAAGCGAGGCAATTGCATTACCATCCAAGATCAGAGTTGCACCCTGATTGGGTGCCGGATATCGCATCAAGGTTGGATAGGCGCCCTCATTACTTAGAGAAACCCAACCCTTAGAAGAGTTCAATTTCACTTCTTCGTTGGTTAGCCATTTTTTTTGCGTTGGGCAAATTTGTTTACTCTCTGAAAAGCCGGGCCGAAAGAATAACTGGTTATCCAAAATATCGCACTTGGTTAAATAATCCGGAATCACTTGAGTGCTCCAAGCCTCCATTTTTTGTGTTACTGGACCTTCAACAGTTGGTAGGTCTTCAATTTCCGGGCCTGTTTGCCTTGATCCCTGGGATGCACTCATGGATGTAGGCTTTAATGGACCTTGAGGCAAAACTTGCTTGGATAAGGCCTCTTTTAATTGTTCATTTAAAAGCAGGTCTTTTAATCGGGCCTGATCCTCTGGCGACAAATCGGCTTGCAGGCTAACTTTAGGGTTAACTGTAGGACTAACTGGGGCTACGTCCGCGCTGCTGGCCACTTGTTGGATAGTCACTTGGCTTTTTTGAGTATTCACTTGGATGGGCGGCATGGCTACGACCTTAACAACAGGAACCGTTTCCTTTGGTAAAACAAACTTTGACGCTGCTGAGGCTTTAGCACTTGGAACCGGTTTCGCTCTTTTAGGTGACTTACGCAGGGCGACCGCCCGTTGCACTGTAGTTGCCGGAATCATCTCAGGGCCCTTTTTAGCTGGAAGCTCAAGTGCCAAAAGAAATTGCATTTTGAGCGCTGATGCCATTTCTTGAACCATTCTCTTTTCATCAATCGCGGCAACAGAGCCACCCTTTGGTAACTCCAAATGACGGTGCCTAGAAAGGTTCGCAGAAAATCGATATCTCTCTACCTTAAATTTAGGACCACTTTTTTTCTCTGCCGGCAGGAGATACGGTTTGAACTCTAAATTAAATAACTCTGGAGTAGTCTCGCTCTTGAAGGACAGACTAGAAGCCGCATGTACCAGATCTGCAGCTGAGCTTTTAATGCTCGTGTAATCAATTTCTTGCGGACGATATTG